>JAFCZV010000581.1 GCA_019314155.1 Deltaproteobacteria bacterium | reverse complement strand
ATAATGTGGTACTATAATTGGTCATGGGTTTGAGTGATATTACAAAGTTATCGATTTTAGATAACTCGCATGTCGCCGAGTAAGGAACCTATAAAAATACTATCTGATTGAATTTATAAACTAACAAACACCTTTATTGATAGGGAGGACAGATGATGACGGAGATGTCCAAAAGTCAGACTGTTCCAGAAATTAATTTTTCAGATCCCTCGACAATGCCAATTTATGCCCTCCTGATTCAGATGGGGAAAAAGGTACTGCGTCCAGGAGGAATGGGACTGACAAGAAGAATGTTGGAGATGCTCAACATAAACGCTTCAGACGAGGTGGTAGAGTTTGCACCCGGCACCGGCGACACCGCGAAAATAGTTTTAAGCTATCAACCGGCTCTTTATACGGCTATTGAACGGGATCAAGATTTGGTGAAATTCGTTTCCAGCTATCTGGATGGCAGCAATCAACAATGTCTGTTGGGCCGTGCGGAGGAAACCGGCCTGCCAGATTCCAGTTGCTCGGTCGTTTACGGAGAAGCTATGATGAATATGATGCCCAATGACACTAAGCAAATGGTTATCGATGAATCTGCACGAATATTAAAGCTAGGCGGACGCTATGGTTTCCATGAAGTCTATCTAAAGCCCGATGATATAGACGATATAAAGCGGGACGAAATTGCACAAGCATTCCGTGCTGCTACCAGAGTGGACGAAGGTTTTTTCGGGGCGTTACGTTTTGTGAGCAAATTGGTCGGTTATCCAGCTGCCCGAAAGCGTCTATTGGCTATGCGATCGGCTTTAAGAAAATATGAGAATTATATTAGTGCGGTTACATTTGTTTCAAAGAAAAAGTAGATAAGGTGCGCTCCAGCCTATCATAATCTACAGAGCAATCAATGTTGGTAAATATGAAGATCCGAATATTTGGATGCTTCACACGATATGAAGTTTGTTATTAAAATTTGTGGCCGGACACTGAAAGAGGTTAACAAAGCGCTTCAAACGCCATAACCACAATATATCGAATCAGATCCTTACCCCTATTTAAAGATTAAAGAACTATCAAATACCTTTATAATGCTACAGTGTGGTATCTGCCAGTTAAATTAATTTTCACACGGCACAAGAAACCATTTGATTCTGTAAAATAAAATTGAAGCTCACCATCCGGTATAAATGCAAACCCTAAAGACCATGGCTATGAGGGTACAATGTTTCGCTATTTGCGCTTAAAGAAACATCCACAAAAAGTTGAGCCCAGCCCCGGTAGCCTCACGGCTAAATGGCTCAGCAAAGATGCGAATGTTCCCGCAACACTAAAACAATTAAATGAACTCCCCGAGGGTGCCAAAAAACGTATCTATCGTGCGTTAATTCCACCTAACCTGCTCACGAAATTCAACATTGATCCCATAAGCTGGAAAGGTCGCGGCGACCATCAACTTACTCTCAAAGCTGAACCTCTGGCCGGGGAAGTCAATATCTCGATAGACAAAATATCCGACTCTCTGGAAGAGTTTTTCTGTCTTCAGCTTTTGGATAACCCATTTAACGGTATTGATCTTAATTTTCTACTTATCAGCGATCCATGGAGCTCTCGTTTCGACACCGATCGTCACGCGGACGGAAGCCCCACTTTATTCGGAAAAGCACGTCGCAACTTGGTCGCGGAAAAACAAGCCAAACAAGCCGGTTTGGCTCCAGGGCAGGTGCGCAAAGGGTTGGCCTTCTCAAGCATAGTGCTACAGCAGGTTGAAACCTTTTTAGCCACATGTGGTCATAGTGCTTATTTTTTAGAACCAATTACATATACTGCCGCCTGGGTATTTGAACGGCGCGGTTTCGCCTATGTGCGTGGTCACAAATTAATGGATGATATCCACAAAGAGTTCCAACCTGGTGGACGGCTATATCAAGCCTTGGATGGAAGCACACCTTTCCGCCAGCCTGATCAATGGTCCACCGTAAGAGGTCGCGCTTGGGCTATTCATGACGGTTTGCTTGATGCAATTGACGCAGAATGGGATAAATTGCGAATGATCAAACAGGTGGGGCGTCAGGCAGGTGTAGAGACCTTTCCCGATGCTACTTATTAGGAGATTATAGCCATAAGGGTAATTTTTCAGACCATGGAGGAAACCATTGAAAAACCAACATCAAATCACACGTTCAGCGGAGCTGGAATCTCTATCCGTTTTTCGTGACTTTATTGAAAAAGCATGCAAACAACATCAAAGCGTTGATGACCAGATTTGCTATGACTTAAAACTTGCTGTTGATGAAGCCTGCACCAATATTATTACCCACGGCTATGCCGAAATGAATCCCGGATCGATTATCTTAAGCCTCGAAATGGATTCCAATAAGGCGGTTGTGACCATAACGGATTTCGGGCATCCGTTTGAGCCCAGCGAGGCGAGCGCGCCCAATGTGGAAGCCGGGCTTGAAGACCTACCCATGGGTGGTTTTGGCTTATTTTTCATTTACCAAACCATGGATGAAATTAATTACGAAACGACAGAAGACGGCAATCGTTTAACCTTTATAAAACAATTGTCCACTTAACCCTTAATAAAATTAAAAAATGAAGGGTCTCAAAGGAGAAAAAGGTCATGGATATCAGCGTACAGCAGTCGGATCAAATGAATATTGTTTCAATTGCCGGCAGCATCGATGCTTTAACAGCAGACCAG
>JAFCZV010000136.1 GCA_019314155.1 Deltaproteobacteria bacterium | reverse complement strand
CTTCCGGGGCGTTACGGCGAAACCCACAAGGTTTCGGCCCTTGAGACCCTTCAATTTTCCACCATATCGGTGGTCAGGGATATCACCAAATGCGTGACCATGGACAGCAAGGTGTCCGGGGATCTGGTTTATATCCTTGGTACGACGCGTGACGAACTTGGCGGGTCCGAATACTATGCGCATTTCGGGTATGTAGGGCTGAATGTTCCCAGGGTGATTCCCGAAGAGTTTTTGGTCTTATACAAGGCATTGGGCGATGCCATGGAGAAAGAGATCGTCGCTTCGGCTCACGGCATCTATCGCGGGGGCCTTGGGGTACACCTTGCCATGGTTGCCATGGGCGGTAATCTCGGAATGTCGGTGGATATGAGGCGTGTCCCTGCCGAACAGGTCCACCGGAACGATTTGATTCTGTTTTCGGAATCCGCCGGCCGCTTCATCGTAACCATCGATCCGAAGAACCGGGAGGTTTTTAAAAAAATTTTCACCGGGCTTGCCTGCAGTTGTATCGGAGTTGTAACCGACACCTCCGAATTTGTAATCCAGGGGATTGACGACGGGTGTATCATGAAGATTTCGGTTCAGGACCTTAAGGCCGCCTGGAAAAAGCCGTTCGGAGAATTGATATGAACGATGTAAAGGCCCTCGTGCTTACCGGATACGGCCTGAACTGCGATCATGAGACCGCTTATGCTTTGAAGCTTTCCGGTGCAGCTGCTCGCCGGGTTCATATCAACGCGCTGATTGACGGAACCGTCAGCTTGAAGGACTTTCAGATCATGGTATTCGGCGGCGGGTTCAGCTGGGGAGACGATCACGGTGCAGGTGTCGTCCAGGCGGTTCGCATGAAAACCAATCTGGGGGAAAAAATCCTGGAATTTATCGATGCCGGAAATCTTGTCCTCGGCATCTGCAATGGATTCCAGACCCTTGTCAACCTGGGTCTTTTACCGGGGTTTGACCGTGACTATACTCAACGATCCGTTGCCCTGACCTTCAATGACTGTGGAAATTTCAGAGACCAATGGGTTACCCTGAAGATTGCTTCAACATCCCCCTGCATATTTACCGCGGGTCTGGACACTTTGGAACTGCCGGTACGACACGGTGAAGGAAAATTTTATGCGGACGAATCCATAATACGACGTTTGATGGATGAAAAACAGGTAGTGGCCCGATATGCCATGCCCGACGGCAGGTCCGCAGATCTGAAATTTCCTTTTAATCCCAACGGTTCCGTTTATGATATTGCCGGAATCTGTGATCCCAGCGGCCGGATTTTTGGTCTGATGCCCCATCCCGAAGCTTTTAACCACCGGACCAACCACCCCGATTGGACCCGCATCAAGGAAACCATAAAACGCGGGGACGGCAAGGGGGAGGACAGCCCCACCGTCGGCACACGCATTTTTCAAAATGCGGTGGAATATATCCGCAGCAGATAAATAAAATTAAATAATTTAATAGCACTATTAAATAATTTAATAGTTTTTATGGCATGGCGTCATTCCAAAACCGAAATTTTCAATTCCAAAGCCCTCAAAAATTTCTCGATTATTGTTATTTATATCAAGATCATATAGTCACAATTCAGTTTGATCGGGTCTGTTTTTAAGGCCCTCAATACGGGTAATCTTTTTGGCATGAAAATTGTATATTAATTAAGATTGAAATCTTAAAACCGGCAATCAAGCGGAATATATTTTTTAGAATCACTCTATCAATATGCGAATTGTCAAGAAAAATTCAGGGTTTACACTCATCGAACTTATGGTGGTGATTGTTGTAATCGGTATATTCGTTGCCATAGGCTTGCCCAATTTTATGAGCTGGCTGCCAAAATATCGTCTGAAAAGTGCGGTCAGAGACCTTTATTCCAACATGCAGCTTGCAAAAATGACGGCTGTTAAGTCGAATCAAAATTGCACTGTTACCTATAGCACCGATCCGGACCAGTATGTTTTAAGCGGTGCTTTAAGCAAAACCGTTGTTCTGGGAGATTACGGCAGTGGTATAAATTTTAACGGTCCCGGCAATGAAACCTTTGCCGTCACAACGATAACGTTTAATTCCCGGGGGACGAGCAATGCGGGTTATGCCTACCTGTCAAATTCCGGTAACACGGCCTATTACAAAGTCGGTCCGTTGTCCTCGGGAGTGATTAAATTACAGAAGTGGGTCGGTGGGAGTTCATGGGAATGACGCTAAAACAGACATTGAGATACCCAAGATTTTCAAATCAGGGCGTTACCCTCATCGAGCTGATGATCGGCATGACCATATTTTTGCTGGTTCTTGGCGGGATCTATTCGACGTTTCAGTCCCAGCATAAATCGTATCTGATGCAGGAGGAAGTTGCTGCCATGCAGCAGAATATCAGGGCTGCAATGTTTTACATGACCAAGGAAATCCGGATGGCAGGGTGCGATCCCACGGGAAATGCCGGGGCCGGAATTGTTACGGCAAATGCCAATTCTATCAGTTTTACAGAGGATATCCGGGGTGATGCAGACGGCAGTGATCCGGATGGGGCGACCAATGATCCCAATGAAAGCATCGCCTATGCGCTGTCCAATAATAATCTTGTCAGGAATACCGGCGGCGGGAATCAGGTGGTGGCTGAAAATATCGATGCCCTCGATTTCGTCTATCTGGACGAAAACGGAAATCCAACCGCAACGCTGACGGATATCAGATCCGTGGAGATAACCATTGTGGCCCGAATCGGCAGGGCGTTGAGAGCTACCAAGAATAACAACCTGTATTATAACCAGCAAGGGACCCAGATTCTGGGTGCGCAAAATGACAATTTCAGCCGCAAGTCAATGACAACATTTATCAAAGGCCGCAATTTAGGTATATAGGAAGATTCGGATGAGATTACGTCCGGCAGATAATAGAAAGCGGGGAACTGAAATCAGAGCAATGCAAAACGATTCAGGTTTCACACTTATAGAAGTGTTGATCGCCATTTCTATACTGGCCGTGGGTCTTTTGGGTGTTGCTGCCATGCAGACCTCTGCCATTCAGGTGAATTCAGCTGCGGGTCGAATGACCACCCGGATGAACTGGGCCCAAGACAGGATGGAAAAACTGAAGGCATTGGCCTTTTCCGATCCCTGGCTTGAAGCGGCCGGAAACCCCCCCGGCGTGGATTCGGCCGGAAATACCCATGAGGAAACGACTTCAGACGGGTATACCGTAGGGTGGGATATTGCCGACGACACCCCGGTACCCAATACAAAACGGATCGTTGTAACTGTGACCGGGAAGGGGAAAACATCCCGACTGACCTGTATGAAATCGGACTGGTAACCCTGTATCTTCTTAAAAGGTTGGGACATCCAGGCGTTGTGCTAACTCATTGAGACGTAACGTGACAATTTTTTAACCGGTAGAGCTGAAACGATTTAGGAATAAATTTTTGAAAGAAAAAAGAATTTTTAACAATGAAAACGGCTCCATTACGGTGCTTGCGTTGATCATGCTGGCGCTTTTGACCCTTTTGGGAATTTCCGCGACCATGACTTCGAGCATCGAAGTTCAGATTGCCGGAAACGATGATCGTCATAAAATGGCGCTCTATGAAGCCGACGGCGGAATCGAGGTGGGGTTCGAAATGCTGGAGCAGAATATTGCCTGCCCCGGCGGTTTTACCACCTTTGACGAAGGGGTCGGACATCTGGATATCGGCTCCGATGTCCGGGTGTACAGCAAGGATTTCTGGCTCCAGGAGTCTGAACCCACCAGCGACTATCCCTCTAATTCGGAAAGGGATATCAGAATATACAGTACAGATACAGGCCCCCACACCAATTTAACCACCTTCGGCGCTACCCAGCTGTCCACCGGAAGTGCCATCCAGATGTCCGCCGGATACGAGGGCAAGGGCAAAGGCGCAAGTGCAGGCGGGGCTTATATCGTTTATAGGGTCTATTCGAAGCACATGGGAATCGACAACAGTCAGGCAGAGATTATGAGTCAATGGCGACATTTGGTCGGCCAGGAAGGCGCCTGTAATTACTGACAGCGGAGAGTTTATTTCATCGGTTGAAATTGTAGCGTTTTAAATAGAGTAATGACCCGTTGTACTTCCATGGAACGATGGAATATTGGAATAATGGAACTGTGGGGATAAAAGAGGGGAACTAAGTTCCTGATACAGGAGATCAAGGTATGACACGCTTCAAAAGACATCTCTCATTTGTTTTATTTGCGATTTTGCTGGCGATGTTCAGTGGACCGGCTCCGCCGAATTTGTACGCTGCCGATTATTGCAGCAGCAATGTGGCATTGCCGCCGTTTTTGGCCGGCGGCGTGGATCCGAACCTTTTGCTTTTGATCGACAACTCGGGCAGCATGATCGATATGGCGTATGTCGAAGACGACAGCCAGTGTTTTGACGATACTTACAATCACAGTACCACCTATGCCGGGTATTTCGAGAAGAACGTTCTGTACGCATACAATTTTTCAGGAAACTATTTCGAAGTCTATTCCATTGCGACTCACTGGACTGGAAAGGACAGCACCGGCGGTTGGTACTACAACGGTTATGTATGGGTACTGTTCGATTCCACCCCCGGCCCCACCGCATTTGTGGGATTCGGAAACTTCTTCAACTGGGTCATGGCCTCGAAATTTGACGTTCAAAAAGAGATCCTCACCGGAGGCAAATATGACAGCATCGACAACAGACTTGTCATGGAATCGAGGGGCTGCCTCGACCGGCGCTATACCAGGCAGGTACAGGTTACCGACAACATAAACGGAGGAACAAAATATTTGACCCTGGCCGTACGGCCGCCACGCGAGCAACGATTCGATCCGTGGGAAAATGCAACCGCATATGTGGTGGGGGATGTGGTCAACGACGTAGGCGAGTTGTACATTGCAACCTCTGCCGGAACATCGAATGGAACCAGCACCAGCGATGATACCGGCGTGTCCTGGGCGTCTTACACCCTCACACGGTGGACTAACGGCGCCACGTATCCGGCCGGCAGTATTGTCGTGGATCCCGGCAAAGCCAATACCATCGATGAAGGCCGGCTGTACATCACCGCCGCCGGCGGCACGGCCGGCGGGACCGGCATTGACGATGATGCCGGCATATCAGACTGGGTACCCTACAATCTTACGCATATTGAAATATTTCCAGCCACCACAAACGGGTTTGATCACAGCGACTGCCAAAATGCCGTGGACGAGCTGAGCAAGGACAGCCCCAACCAGGGCCAGTTAAGCCAGTATATCAACGACTGCATGGGGTATACTGTCTCCGGGAGCAGCACCATAGAAGCCAACTCCAATGCAGCTTTCAACCATGCCATTCACAATTGCTGGTATTATGCCAAACACAATGACTGGCCAAGCGGTAGTGGATCGGTGAACTCCACGAAGAGTTCCTGTGAGGACGTCTTTTCGGACATTGAACCCTGGAACATCACCCCCGATGATCGTGGGTATTTATGCTATGGACTGTATGCCGCTGATCCTGCCAATCAACTAGGTTATGTTGGCCGCTGCTGGAATCCGGGGGCGGGCGCAGTACTGACCTGCACCGGCGGTTATTTTACTTCCGGACCCAAAACCGGTACATGCAAGAAATGGGAATATGTGGGGGGTACTTCACCCGGCTGGGATGCTGCCGGATATGCGGATGAGGACACGTGTATCGAAGAGGCC
>JAFCZV010000135.1 GCA_019314155.1 Deltaproteobacteria bacterium | reverse complement strand
ATTCCACAAAAAAAACTTCCAGCAACCTGAACGGTCAAAAACAATTGACCCCCATGGTTATTATTGAATATAATTTAACTTGGACAAGCCGGCCTCCGGCTCGCAAGTCTACGGCTCGGAGAGAACCTAGAAATATTTGCCACCAAGGCACAAAGACCAGCCCGCCTCGCCTAAGGCGAAGCCGATGGCGGCAGGCACGAAGGATTTTATTTTGTTATTCGTTCTTGATGTCTTTGTGGCGAAAAGAAAAAAGTTTTGCCACAAAAAACACAAAAATAAATGCTAAGTGGCTAAATTGAGCGCTCAAGCTCAATTTAGGTAAAAATTTAATGTTTTGGGATGAATTTAAGGATAAATTATGACACATAAAATTGTTTTAAAGGACGCTTTCAAACGCTTTACGTTGGACCAGGACAAGATAATTTCGCCTGAAGAGACTGTGAAAACCTTTAAGGACAAATTAAAAAGGGTGGATTTGGACATCCTTGAATATACGGTAAGGATCGATAACGGAAGATTGGACATCCCGATTTTTTTCAGCAGCTGCGGCAAGGATGCAGTGGAAATTATTGGAACGAAAAAACAGATGGGAAAAGGAGCTACCCCCCAGCAGGCTGAAGCAAGCGCTGTGATGGAACTGGCAGAACGGTTTAGCTTCTTTAATTTCTGCAAAAATTCTGAAAACTTTTTTGTTGAACGGTATTGTAATGTTACGGAAAACGCAATTCCGTTTGAGATGATCGCTCAATCTGTTCATGATGATTCAGAAGATTTGGACACGGCCCGAAAGATATTTGAAACCCTGCCTTTGAAATGGACAAAGGCGTTTAATCTAACCCGAAATCAAGAAGTCGTAATTCCTTTTAACTGGTTTTTCACAATCAATGAATTCAATGGTCCATCTGCCGGCAATTGCGTAGAGGAAGCCCTTTCCCAGGGCATCTGTGAAATCGTGGAAAGGCACGTCTCTTCCATTATCAGTCAAAACCGGCTGAAAGTACCTGCAATTTCTTTAAATTCAGCAACAGATCCGATAGTTGTGGAAATGATACAAAAATACAGGCGAGCCGGGGTTGAAGTATATCTTTCAGACTTTTCCCTGGACATGGGGATACCTACCGTTGGTGCGCTGGCTTACGACCCGTCTACATTTCCGGAAAAAAGTGAAATTGTGTGGACAGCCGGAACTACACCCGATCCACAAAAAGCGTTAAGCCGTGCCCTTACAGAAGTAGCTCAACTTGCCGGCGATTTTAATACCGGCTCCAATTATGTGGCCAGCGGTCTTCCCAAATTCACGAAAATTGAGGACACTGATTTTATTATCAATCCCGGAGTCAAAACAGATATTAAAAGCCTGCCTCAACTTTCAAATGAAAATATCAAAGTTGAAGTGGAAAACTGCATATCTGCTTTAGCAAAAAAAGGGTTGGAAGTTATCGTTGTCAACACCACGCATCCCCTCCTTGAAATACCGGCATTCTATACCATAATACCGGGGGCACATTTTAGGGAGCGATCTCTTGGGACAAGTGTGGGGATGTTCTCGAGCAAAATTATAACCGAAAATGAAACTCCCGAAAAGGCAGTTAAAGAACTTAAAAAGATCGAAAATATACTCAAGGGGAAATATTACGTCAAATTTTATCTCGGCTCATGCCACCTCGCTCTCAACGATCCGGCAAAAGCTTTCAGATATTTAACCCAGTCTCTGGAACTCGACCCGACAAAAGAGGATATACCCAGCATCTATTCTTACATGGGCGTCTGCTTAAATGAAATGGGGAAATACCGTGAAGCCCTCGCCGCATTAAAACAGGCTGAAAAGTATGACAAAGAAAGAACAGATATTTATAACTTAATGGGGTTCAGCCATTTTAAACTCAAGGAACACGAAGAGGCCATATCGTATTTCAAAAAAGTTCTACAGCTCGATCCGAGTTCGGCCATTGACTATGCGAATATTGCCTCAAATTACCGGGATATGGGACAAACAGAAAAAGCCATACAATATTATGAAACGGCATTGGCAATGGATCCATCAATAGACTTTGCAAGAGATAATTTGGTTAAGCTGCGGCGGAACTGATCCGATCATTTCTGAACTTAGGGGCTTCGCCCCAATTGGAATAATGGAATGATGAATTGATGGGTTTGAAGGAATTTTTTACAATTTAAATAGGTTATTTCCGCTCTTACCCCCAATATTCCAGTATTCCATTCATATGACATAAACAGATTGCCATTAAAAGATTTATGATTTCGTTAAGTTGTAGAGTTTCCGAGACGTTTATTTACCCTTAATTCGGCTTCAGCAACTCTTGAGCGAAACGGGTATAATCTTCTGAACCGTAGCTGCTCCGTCTAAAAAAAATTACAGGCTTACCGACTCCGGCACTTTCGGCAATGGTTGTATTCGTCCTTATTACCGTGTCGAAAAGCAAATCAGAATACCTTGAATCATTTTTCAGTTTTTCCAGGATGCTATGACTGATCCGAGTCCGAGAGTCGAATAATGTCGCAACAACACCGGTCACTCTAAGATCCGTGTTAATGTTTTCCCTGACAGCAAAAATGGTATCGAAAAGCTCATCCAGTGCTGAATAAGCATACGGATGCGTCTGACACGGCACAATAACCTCTTTGGCATAGGACAATACATTGACCGTCAGCAGTGAAAGGCTGGGAGGTGTATCAAGAATTATAAAATCATATACACCGTATATGCTTTCAAGAGCATTTTTTAACCTGTCTTCGCGTCCCACCTCATCAACAAGTTCAATCTCCGCACCGGCAAGATCCACATGAGACGGTATAAGGTCGAGCCCATCCCATCCTGTCGGTACAATTACATCCGCCGATTTAATCGATTTATTGTCTTTTAATAGATCATACACAGTCAACATATCTTCTTTAACATCGACGCCGAGTCCTCGTGTCGCATTAAACTGCGGGTCCATGTCCACTACAAGAACGGTTTTCCCTTCCTTGCATAAAGCCGCTGCAAGGTTAATGACGGTTACGGTTTTACCAACGCCGCCTTTTTCATTGGCCACAGCGATGATCCTGGTCTGTTTATCACCCATAATTACTACCTCCCCTGTCGTCATCGGTTATTTGGTATTGCTCTAATTGAGCGAAAGTCGAGGACGCCCCCCGGTGAAATAGGCTTCGCATTTCACAGGGCACGCAGATCAACGGCATCACAGACAACTGTTTATATATCGGCCAATGCGAATGTCCTGATGTTCTCGCACACTGTGTTTATCTTTTCTTCGATTTTTCCGGTAGTAATCGCCATCTCTTGAAGTGTTGTCGACGCCTGCTCCTTGTCAATCAGCTTGTCGTTTATCAGTTCTACGATATTTGAAAGATCTGCGGCATACGCCTGAAAACGATCGATCAGCGACTCATAAAGGCTGTTTGATACGGCCTCAACAATTTTATACATATATTGGAATTTGATGTTCTCTTGATAATCTTTAAAGAAAAAAGCCATCGATCTTTCTGTTTCACGTTTCATACGCAAAACTCCCGCCTGCAACGCAAGTATGCCTTCTTCATTTTTTCTTTCAATCGGTTTTTTTAATATTTTTTTAAAAAACTTAACAACCGTATAAAAACCAAGACGCATCACTGCCTCAGTTTTTATTTTAGCCGTATAGCGCATGTATGCAACTGCCGGGGGAAGGGTTAACCCTGTAATCGCTTTGATCGTATCTATGTCCGGAAGATCGATCCTTTCAGGGCTTTCAAAAGAACGGACGATTCCAAAATTTTCCATCATGTCGTTATAGCCAACAATGGCATCCTGTACCATAACATCGAATGGATCGGCGATGGATTCGAGATTTTCATGAACTTGTTTCTCTTTTTCTCTAATAAAACGAATGACTTCAGGATTTGTTGTTTCGGTCATGTAAGTATCAAGCGCTTGTTTGAATTCCTGAAATACCAGATAAAGGGTCTTCGGGAATCCAAAAGCTTTAAGATTTTCTTCATATTGCTGGTAAGATACTTTAAAATCTCTAATAAATTCTATTATACCCTGTAATAGATCGCCGGAACGGATATCAAAAAAACGTTCGATATCCGTTTTTAGATCATGGTTAATTTTCTTTGTGGAACCAGCCAGCGTATTTTTTATCACCAACTCGATCTGACGCATCCCTTCCTGATGCTTCTTTATTTTTTCAACAATTTCATTGGCGCTGTGGGCATCTCGTGTAAGCATGTTCTGATTAAAGTATATCAAACGCTCCATCCCGAATGAAACTATACGAAGACGCTCAAGATGATTTTTTAACAAAAGAGAATAACTTCCCTTGGTCAGCCTGTTGTAAAAAGATGATTCAAACCGCGCTGCTTCTGAGTCTGAAAAAGCGGTAAGTTCCGGTTCTTTTTCCCATTGTTCCAGTCTAAGCCGATCTTTTTGTGACAGATTGGCACGTTGAGCTTTGAACAGGTTAAACAGTGCGGAAAGGGAATAAATTTCCGGAGATGGTTTGATTATTGCAAGTTCTTCTTTTACGTTTTCAATCAGAGATTTAAGATCATTTATCGATTCATGTTCACTGAAATCGCAATTAATTACAAAAATTATATTGTCAATAATCCCCATTTTTTTGATGATGGATAAAAATTTTATGTCCGCTTCGCGAAGTCCAGTTCTGCTGCTGACGACATATACAATAAGATGCGTTAAGAGCAGATAATCCTGTATCATGGCAAGGTGAAGCGGGTTCGGGGAATCGCTGCCTTGACAATCAGCAATTTCGATATTGCTGTCGATATTTCCAGAGTCGATTTCCAGCTGAACATCTTTCAGATAAACCGCCATAGACCCATCTCCCACAAAAGTCCAGTGCTCAGAAAATAGCTCATTTTCGTATTGACTCGTCGGTGTTTCAAGTGAAATCATATCTTTTATCTTTTCGTATCCTTTAAGGTAGGATGTCAAAAGTATATTATTCACATTGCGTGCACCATTGGAAATAAGGTGTTCTGAATTTAGAGAAATGAGCGCCTTCTGAAGGTCCATCCGCTCTTTTTTTTGCCTTATATCAAACCTGTAATTTTCATTGCGCCACTCTAAGGAGGGGAACAAAACCAACGCCTGTTCCATATCCGAGTTAATCTCATTCCAGGATTTGAACAACAGTTTTGCTTTAAGCTTTTTTCCGTTGCGAATGCGTGTAACAATGGATGTCACAACTCCAGCCCCTCGCTTTAAGTATTCGCCTTTAAAAAGTGAATTTATAAATGTACTTTTACCGGATTTTATCGGGCCGACAACTGCAACGCGAATGATTTCTCCCGACATCTGACTATTGATAGCGTCACAAGTTTTCTGCCAGTCTGCAAACGTATGGTCTGACGTTCCGGTGATCGATCGGGCATCGAGGAAAAGACCGGAAATATCTTTATTTATCTGAAGAATATCTTTTTTAAGTGAGTTGTATGTCGCCATTTTAACCATAATTTTCTAATTTTGGTGAACTAGTAAAATTTGACAGATTCTTAAAAATCTTTAATGGATATCCACTCCAAAAATAATTGTGCGGCGGACAAGGAATCATTTTTGCAAAAACTTTAATTTTTTAGAATAGAAAATATTAACACCCTTCTAAACATTCATGATTACGTTGCCGATAAACTCAAAGCATAATGCGTTGCGGCGCTTTTTATTACAATGTATTAAATTAATTGTCAAAGCGATTTCCTTTAATAGCTTTTGATAGCCTTTGGGAAAAAATATTGTATTCCGTATTCAACATTTCACGATTCTACAGTGATAAACTTGTCCGGAACACCGGTGATCGGACGGACTCCTTTTTTCACAAATCAAAATATTTCATTTTTTGTCTTATAGACATAATGCCTTGTAAGATATGAAAATTTATGATATTAATTTTTTTAATGTTTTTATTGTGGAATAAAAGGCCGTTTTTAAGACGGAAACCAATAGATGAAGGGAAAATGTGATCTATGTCAGAAAAACATCCTGAATGCCCG
>JAFCZV010000580.1 GCA_019314155.1 Deltaproteobacteria bacterium | reverse complement strand
ATACACACCTGAAGAGATCGGTGCGGTCAGGCCCCCCTGGCTGACGATGATATCGAGTTGGCCGACATCGACGTGATGATCGGCCAGGAATTTTTTAACACGTTTCAAGAACAAAGGAAACTGCGCCATGTATTCGCTTAAAGGTCCGGTAAGTTCAGGTCCGTGGGCAATGGTTTCCCGGAATTTGGGTTGATCGTTTTCAAAAACAGCGATCTTGGTCGTGGTAGAGCCGATGTTCAATACCAGAATGTTATGGGAAAGCGTCATATTTTTATCTTGGTCGTGGTAGAGCCGATGTTCAATACCAGAATGTTATGGGAAAGCGTCATATTTTTAAACCAGGGGCCAGGGTTCAGGGTTCAGTATTATAAGTGCCTAACCCGCCACAGAGCATCGGCGGATAAAAGTGATCTAACCCGCCACAGAGCGGCGGCGGATAAAAGTGATCTAAAGTGCCTATTTATCCCGTATTAAACGGGGAAGTTAAAATCAAATGCCAGGGATCAGGGGCCCCCGGTGAAATGGGCGTTGCCCTTCACTGCCGTGAATTTCACAGGGCAGGCAGGGATCTGGGATCAGCTTAAAAACCCTACCCTGCCCTATCCTCTTTTGGCATAAGCTTTTTGTTTCTCCTTTTCAATGAGCAAGTTGTCATTTTGATGCTAAAAGTCTATCGACTTTTGACTTTACTTGCATCATCAATAGATCCCCTAAGTTTAATTTACCCCTTGAGCGTCCCAATTCGATGCTCGCTTTAATTATATCTCTGGGCACATCCGGCTGTTCAGATTCCGGCTTACGCGCCAATGCCATTGCATCTGTCGGACAGGTCGACGCACATAGCCCACAGCCAATACATCTATCCATATCAACAGATGCTTTTCCACCCACATGTTGAACCGCCTCCATCTGGCAGCGATCTTCACAGACGCGGCAGCCTTCGCAAGTCTCCGTTTTGACCACGGCAAAAAACGAAGAAGCAGTTAAACTTGCCGGTTTGGGATAGGCTTTTAAATTCCGAAGCACGCCGCAACAATCCCCACAGCAACAACAGATATTTATAATCTCCCTGGCATTGGTGGGTTGAAGTACCAAACCCGTTTCTTCTGCTTTTTTCAGGATATCCAGGACTTCTTGTTGACCGATCTCCCGACCCAGGCCATTGCGTTGATAATACTCTGCCCCTGTATCGAATATAAGACAGGTTTCCTGTGGCTTGTCACATCCCTTTCCCAATAAACTGCGCTCACGACGGCAGATACAAGGGGCCACCACCGCTTTGTCAACATGCCTTACCATTGCCTCTGCATTTTCATAGGTCATCACCTTTAGTTCACTGGACAAGCTTTTGTTGACAGGAATCGTCCGCAATTGAGGCATTTTCCATGCTTCCTTAAAAAGAAGCGGCATGTATTCTTCCATATCCCTTGCAAGACCTTCATCTAAATCATTCACATGAAACTCCCAAATGCCGATGGCATATTGAGCGGCCATGTACATGGGTGGATCTCCGTCGGAGTCGATTCTGTAAATAAGGCCTTTTTGAGCCATGGTTTCACATCGCCGGGAAGCTTCCCGGGGGGATACTTTTGCCCGCCGTGCCACAACGCTGCTTTTTTCAGGAATCAAGGTCAAATAAAGTGCAAATTCGGCATCTTCAGGTGTAAACATTCTTTTTAAAATACGGAATTCCACGCCGGTATCGGACGAAGGAAATCCCCCTGGCAGGTTATCCATTGCCTGTCCCGCAAAGCGGGGCTCGCATGCTCGCTCGAGTCGCAGAGTACACAGAGGGTTTTATTTCTTTATCCTTTCTGTTGACCCCGCTCGACGCGGGACAGGGTCGCCAGAAAGGATAAAACACACGCCCTGCGGGCAGAATTTTATTTTCTCTTCAACTTTTGGATGTCACAATTTGTGATATCCTCACGATCTCTTCGGCAGTCATTTTGTTAGGGTTAGCTTTAAGATTCCAAATTGGAACCTTAAACTTTCGTTTGTTTTTTGAGGTCACAAATTGCGACCTCAAGATAACCCATTTCAATCCTGAATATCGTGTTGATCCTGTCTAAAAAAACTGCGTTCATCTGCCTTTATCCGCGAAAACAACGGGGTCGCGTCTTCATTCTTGACAGTTTTTGACAGATTAATAATCTTATCTATTTCCATCTTTTGTCTTTGGGGACGTAGTTGATCTTTTGTCTTTGGGGACGTAGTTGACTACATTTACCTATTTCCTATCCCCATTAACCTACCTTTTCAAGAACATAACTCATATAGAGATCTACGCTTCGCTTCGATAGCCAAGGTTCAGCGTTCAAAGTTCAAGGTTCAGGGTTCAGGGCGCATAGAGCTTGGAGCCCGGAGCGAAGAGCCAGGAGATCTGAGCAAAACGCCCTCACTTTTTACCTTTCACCTTTCACCTTTTACCTTTTTACCTTTCACCATTCACTTTTCACCATTCCCACATCACCGGATCATCATCCAGTGGATCGGTGACCGTTTTACCGATTTCATCGACCGCCGCCAGATCTTGTTCAGACAATTGGACGTTTGCCGCTGCGGCATTTTGAACGGCCTGTTCGGCGTTGCGGGCACCGGCGATGGCGCATATTCCGGGCCGGGAAATCATCCAGGCCAGGGCCAGCTGCCCCAAAGTGATGTTGTTGACGTTTGCTATGGGACGGAGTTCTTCCAATGCCGCCTGGACCCTGGCGTAGTTTTCCGGCTGAAACAGCTTGTTTCTGAAACGGTGATCCCCTTTGGCAAATTGATGGTCCGGGCCGAATTTTCCGGTCAGCAGCCCCTGGGCCATGGAAGAATACGCCAGCACCGTGATATTGTTTTCAAGGCAGTACGGCAACGCATCTGTTTCAACCTTTCGCCAAAACAATGAATACGGCGGCTGGAGACTGTCGATGTCTCCGTATTTTGCAGCGTCTTCCATTTGGGATCGGGAGAAATTGGAAACACCGATGGCGCGAATCTTATCCTGTGCTTTCAAATCGTTCAGGGCGCCCATGGTTTCTTCCAAGGGAACGGGTTTGGCGCCGAAGGAACCCGGCGGCCAATGGATCTGAAAGAGGTCTATATAGTCGGTGTTGAGATTTTTTAACGATCGATGACACGCATCGATGACCTGCTGGTATTTCAGGTGATTCGAAAACACCTTGGTGGCGATCACGACGCTATCACGCACATCCAAAAGGGCATTTCCGACGATTTTTTCCGAATGTCCGTCACCATACACCGCTGCCGTATCGAATGTCGTGATACCCGCATCATAGGCTGCTTTTATCGCCGTTGTCGATTCAGCATCATCGATGCCGACCCACATGTCCTTGCCGGCCTGCCATGTTCCCATAATGATCGAGGATATTCTGATTCCGGAAGTGCCAAGCATACGAAATTCCATAATTACCTCACAAAAAACAATAGGTTCTTCTCCAATTTAGTTGGAGAAAAGGGTCCAAGGATCCAAGGGGTCAAGGATTCAAGGGTTTGTTTTTTAAAGGCTTTATCAGCG
>JAFCZV010000579.1 GCA_019314155.1 Deltaproteobacteria bacterium | reverse complement strand
CCGGAGTTGAAGTATAATGCAGCACTCAGAACATTTGGCAACAGTTCCAGCCTACCCGAAAAGGCGACCCTGCTTGTTTACGGACCGACTCAATATTCGACCTCGGGATTTGGAGCGGCCTTAAATTCTGTAAAGGGGTCCAGCGGGACTAGCGCTCTTCCTCTGGCAAAAGCCATCAACGCTGCCGGCGACGACATGAAGTCGTCCCAAGGTCCAATAGTGGTTATTATCGTCAGCGATGGAAAACATGTGGACCAAAGACCACTAAAAGCTGCTGAGGCCATGAAAGGCCAGTTCGGTGACAGAGTTTGCATCGACACCGTACAGGTGGGAGATGATCCTGCCGGCAAAATGACGCTGCAACAGATTGTCAAAGCGGGCGGGTGTGGCATTTCAACCACCGCCGACAGACTGGCTTCCTCGGCGAACATGGCCGGTTTTGTAGAAGGAATATTTTTAGCCAAGCCACCACCCAAGCCAGCGCCTATGCCGGTTGCAAAACCGATGGACAGTGACGGGGGGACGATAAGGATCAATGCCCCAATACGCCCAAAGGCGCCACCGTAGATGCACGGGGTTGCTGGACATACGCAGCGGTGGTACTGTTTGACTTTGACAGCGCTGAAATTAAGTCTGATGCCCACCCCATGCTTGATGAGGCGGTGGTAATATTGAAAAAGAATCCGTCCATTAAAGTTGAGGTCGATGGGCATACGGACAATGTTGGTCCTGCCGAGTATAACATGAAACTTTCTGAAAGACGGGCAAATTCGGTCATGGAATATTTCATTGGTAAAGGGGTTGACGCCAAGCGGCTTACGATAAAAGGTTTTGGGTTAACCAAGCCGGCCGCCGGCAACGATACCAAGGAAGGACGTGCTAAAAACCGCAGGGTTGAGTTAACACCTGTCAAATAAAATGTTCGGTCATCCATGACCAAAAGGGTTTGAAGATGGGGTAAGGCAACAAGATTGCCGAGCCCCATCTTCAAATTATCTCAAAAAATAATCGGAGCGAATAATGAACTCCTTTGTATGCGTTATCGAAATTAGGGTTGGGGCTTGATCCAGATTCCCTCCTTTAAATACTGTTGGGTAATCTCTTTGAGGGCTTTTTTCTGCTGGATGAAACGGGATCTCATGCCCAGGAGCCATTGTTTGTGCGCAAGGGCCGCTTCCTTGCTGGAAAAGAAATCGTGGTCGCTTTTGCCTATCTCGAAGGTCGGCCGGCCGTCTGCCACGCGCATTTTCCCCGAATTGCTGCACAGCATGCAGCGTACGGTGTCGTTGTCCATAAATCGAAACGTGTCGCCGCCGCATTGGGGACAGCACGGACCTTTTTTTTCAGCAGGCGGAGCGAAAAGCGCCGAGGCCAGTTCTTTTGCTGTGCGCATATTCTCTTCATCCATAAAAACTTCTCCGGGCAGGGCGCCATAGACAACCCGGGAATCTTTTTCATCTGCAAAAATCAGCTTTAAAAAACTTTGGAGGCCCAGCAGGCTATACCCCTCTTTCCCTCGAATGCCGGTTGTTACAACACCCACGGCCGGTTTGCCCCATAATTTTTCAATATGCGAATAAAACGAAAGCCCCCGGTCCAGGAAGCATTTAACGGATGCGTTTAGACCCAGAAAATAGGTGGGTGCCGATACTATGAGTGCGTCGGCATCAACAAGTGCCTTTAACGCCCCGTTTAAATCATCATCCAGAACACAGCCTTTGGTTTTGAAAAGACACTGGTAACACCCCCTGCACGGGAGAATTTTGAAATCCTGAAGTCGCAAAAGATTCAATTCATGGGGAACGGATATATGCCTGCTGATTTCTTTGACCATGATTTCGCTGTTGCCGAGTTTCCTCGGTGAACCGATAATACCCAGAATTTTTTTCATACGATCACCTTAAATAATATGTGGTGTTCGCGGGGTTTGCTCCCCCGCTTCACTCCGGTGTCTACGTGCCTGGTCATTTCAATGACTTAGCAGCGGTGGCATTCCTGCCCCCTCCGCGTTCTTCCGCGAAAAGCATGCGGAAGCCGCGGTCTCCCCCAGTGCTAAGTCATTGAAATAACGAAGCCACTCCGCCAACCCGCCTGCCATGCGAGCTCGCCCGCCAAGCCCGCCCGGCATTCGCCTGAGGCGATGCCCATGGCGGACGGGCAAGGCGAGGCGGCCTGGGGCACG
>JAFCZV010000134.1 GCA_019314155.1 Deltaproteobacteria bacterium | reverse complement strand
CTGTGAACCGGATCCCATTAAACACGCCCAGAAAATGATTGCCCATATCGATAAGAAGCGCAAGGAACTCGGAATCGATAAGGCAAGAGAAAGGGTGCTCATGGATATGGATGATCGTCAGGCTTTTGAAGGTTAAAAAATATGAAAATACAAGAGATAACTGAAAAATTCGGAAATTTAGAGATTTTTGAAAAACGATGCATCGACGATGATTATAATGAGATTGTTATTTTTACTGAGCAGTTGGATCATTGCAGTAAAATTTTAGAAAAATTTTTAGGGCCTGCCGTAAAACCATCCGATTTGGAGCCGTCAAAAAATCATAAAAAGGTTGCAGATGAGTTTGGAGGCATCTTAAAAAAACAGACATTGTTTCAAAAAGATTACGATGATATTATGGTTATTGCGATGTTTTGGCCTTGGGGAAACGGGAAGCAGGTAACATTAAAGATTGTGGCAAGAAGAAAAAAATAATCGATAACAAGAATGATGTTTTGGACAATAAAATAAAACGCGAAATGGCAAATACGGAACATTTGACCGGGCCGCACAAATTTGAAATGGAAAGCTGGATTAGTTGTGCACCGTTCGAGAGACTGCTAAATATGAAAATTGTCGAGGCCAGCGCGGGCCGGGCAACGTTGACCATGCCTTTCTTTGTCGATTTTGCCCAAGGTGGCGGGCTAATGCACGGCGGTGCTTTGGTGAGTTTAGCGGATACCGCGGTTGTCATGGCCATCAAGAGCATAATCGATCCTCAGACTCATTTTGCCACGGTTTCTTTGGAAACGAAGTTTCTCTATCCGGTCAAACAAGGCATTGTTACTGCCCGAGCAAGGGTTGCGAATAAAAAAGAAAGGATATTACAAGGTCAGGCGACAGTTTATAATGAAGAGGAAAGACCCGTGCTGGAGTTCACTTCAACTTTTAAAATGGCAAAAGATAAAAAAATCAAAAATATTGCTTTTCAAGATGCGCTGGGTTCTGAATCAATCGGCTGAAGCAGCTTGGGTATCGTTTCCAGCCAATTGGTGTCGTGGATCTTG
Source organism: Deltaproteobacteria bacterium (assembly GCA_019314155.1). Taxonomy (GTDB): domain Bacteria; phylum Desulfobacterota; class Desulfobacteria; order Desulfobacterales; family UBA11574; genus JAAXQD01. Next base: position 4,716 of record JAFCZV010000134.1, on the reverse strand, counting down.
TTTACAGCAGGGGGATAATTCGTTCGATATGGGTTTCGATGATGCTGAATATTTGCTGATATTTTTTGTATGATCCTCCCATGGGATCTACAATGGTGCTTTTGCGGGTTCCCTTCCCCGGCCAGGCGCCAAGAAGAAAAACTTTTTTGCGAAGCCAAGGAAAAAAAGTATTTACGAATTTTTTATGAACAGGTTCCATGCATAGAATCAGGTCCGCCTTTTGCAACTCCTCTCCCACCGGAGATCTCGCCCTGTGAGATGAAATGTCAAAACCGCTTTCTTTACAGACTTTTTGAGCATATTCGGTTGCCGGAATATCATTCAATCCGTGAATACCCATGGATGAAACCTTCAGGTCGTTATGGCCCATTTTGCGCCATTTATGTCGCATAAAACCTTCTGCCATAGGGCTCCGGCATATGTTCCCAGTACATATAAAAATGATGTGTAACATAATTCAATGTCTCTAAAATTCTACAACTTTTCGAATTCACTATTCTTCTAATGAAACTTTGTTCGTACCACCAGTATGGAAAAATTGAATGCTGGAATATTGTTGATAAGATCGGAAATAAATTTAAATTGTTAAAAATTTCCTCAAACCCATTATTCCAATTGGGGCGAATCCCCTAACTTAGATCCCTATGTCTTATTGAAATACGAGAAAAAAACTACCTCACAATTTTTAATACGTTGGTTTTTTGCAGCTTGTCCCACAATGTTCTAATGATCGTTAAAGACGCACGATGTTCACTCAAATTTTTATCTCCGGATAGGGAACGACATGATTCCAACAGCGAATCATTGTTGAGCCAAAAACGGACTTCCTTCTGAATATTGTCCTGGAGCGACTTATAAAGATCGATCAAATTGTCTTCGGGAATATTTGCGATCATGGTCTTATCTCGTAAAGACAGTTTTGAAAGAAGTTTGTCGGCCGCTTCCCCAACGGTTTGGGGCAGGTTTTCCTTTTCCATTTCTGCGCGTCGCATGGGGGTAACGGTGAAAGATTCGTGCATGGTGTTATCGATAAGATCCAGGTAGAAAACCGTTTCAAGAATATCGGCGGTAGCCTGATATATCAACGGATCTTTGCTGGCTCTGGGGCCTGCAACATTCAAAACCTTGATGTCATTTTCAGCGATCCATGATTTGATCTTTCCAGCGGCTTGAAAGGAATTGGTTTTGTTTAAATCAATGTGAAGCCAAGGCCGGTTATGAAAGAGAGCCATTTCCCGAGTATAATCCGACCCGCCGGGGAGTTTGCCGTGAGAGATAATCAGCGTCCCGTCGGAATCCACGACATTTTGTTCGGTCCTTTTATTATAGTTGGATGTTTCCATCTCTTTGAGTTTATATTTGTCATTTAAAATTCCGACTTCTGTTATCCGCCCCTTGGGTATCCAGCCACCATGGAGAATTCCCAACTTTACGGCAACATCAAGCGCAGCCTGATCGGCTCCGGTCTGGCCGCCGGAAATAATTTTTGTAATCATTTAATATCTCCGATTTTTTAACTTCAACGTGATGGCATCTCCTTTTTTAATTTTTAGACGGCGGCTGGCGTTGCCGCAATTCAGCGCAAGTTCAAGATAGCCGAAGCTCCCAAAAATGGCAAGGGAAGACTCGGGTTCCACATCTGCATAGCGTTGGGATAAACTCGTAATTATATTTTTACCGGTTTTGATTTCAAATCCTTTTTCAGCATCTTTTCCGGCAAAATTTTTCAAACAATCTCCATCAATATTGGAAATACAGTTTCCAAAGCGATCGATGGAGACAATGGTCCCTATCAGTTCATCCCTATTCGAAATATGGGGTTTGGGAATATCCAGAGAAACAAAATCCTGTGGATCCAAGGTAGCCCCCAAGTTATTAATGTCAATTCCTTTGGATAGGTGGGCACCCACCGGAGCAAAAATATCCCTGCCGTGGAAGGTTTGGCTTATGGAATTTAAAAAGTAGTGCGTATTTTCGACCCTAACCACCGCGTCAATCTCTCCTTCATCCATAAGAAGGGTTAACACCCCGTTATTCGGAGCAAGGAAAACATGGCCCATCATTTCCAGGGCAACGATGGCACGATCGCTGCCGACCCCAGGATCTACAACAACGATATGCACCGTATGTTCAGGGAAATATCTGTAGCAAGACTTAATGAGGTAGGCAGCTTCGATTAAGTCCTGTGGATCGACGGCGTGGGAAATATCAATAATTTTGGCGGAAGAATTGACAGAAAGGATAACCCCCTTCATAACCCCTACATAGGCATCCTCAGAACCAAAATCCGTTAGCAATGTGATTATCGACATGATGAAGCGATTTTTTACCCTTTTCGCCCGGACAGTTCACGAGTGTGATTCGCCAATTTTTTGTGTTATCGAAGACTCTCGGCAGCTTTGCCCTTGAAGCCTTGGAAGTAAACGAATCAAATCGTGATCTATCCGGATTAAGGGTTCAATTATTGAAACATTTTTTTCTGAAAGCTCAAACCGAGATGTTTGTAAGCTTCCTCTGAAGCCTTTCTTCCGGAAGAGGTCCGTGTAACAAGCCCTTTTTTTAACAGATAGGGTTCAATGACATCAACAAGTGTATCTGTTTCTTCCTGCAGGGTTGCTGCGATGGCTTCAATCCCCACCGGACCGCCCTTATAAAACTCAATAATTGTTTTTAGATATCTGCGGTCGAGATCGGTCAATCCTTTTTCATCAACACCTTCTAACGACAGCGCTGCTTTGACGGTCTTTTTTGTAATTATTCCGTCTGCACGCACCTGTGAATAGTCCCTTACACGTTTAAGGAGCCTGTTGACAATCCGTGGTGTCCCCCTGGATCGTTTAGCAAGCTCGGTTGCCCCCTCATCATCAATGGTGACCTTAAGCAGAAAAGCAGAACGTTTGATGATTTGCACCAGATTCCCTTGACTGTAAAAATCGAGGCTTCTGAAAATTCCGAACCGGTCACGCAAGGGCGCTGATAAAAGCCCAACCCGGGTGGTGGCGCCGATAAGTGTAAAGCGATTCAGCCGGTATTTGTGACTTCGGGCATGCATACCCTTGTCAAACACGAAATCGACGGCAAAGTCTTCCATGGCAGAATACAAAAATTCTTCCACAATTTTCGGGGTTCTGTGGATTTCATCGACAAAGAGGATGTCCCTGTCTTCAAGATGGGTTAGAATGCCGATGAGGTCTCCCCCTTTTTCTAAAGAAGGTCCGGAAGACGTCGTGAGATTACCGCCCATTTCATGGGTAATAATATGTGCAAGTGTCGTTTTCCCAAGGCCGGGCGGTCCATGAAATAAGATGTGATCAACCGGCTCCTCACGCTGTTTCGCTGCTTCAATCGCTATTTTCAGGGCTTCAACAACCTCCATTTGGCCGATATAATCCGCGAATCGTGTCGGCCTTAAAGACAGAATTTCCGGATCTTTGTCAACCGGAAGACACGATCCTGCCAGAAGGTCCTGTTTGTCGGAAAAATGTATTCGTGTATCATCATTCATTTTAAATATTCACTCAGTGGGTTCCCTCCGTGTCAAATCAGCTTCGGGCATTTTCTCCGCGATAGACTTCTTCAAAGAGCTCTTCAGGCGTCGATATGTCGGTGTTACGCTTCATGGCATCCGTAATCATCTGTTTTGCCTCTTTTATCCTGTACCCCAGTTGACCTATCAGCACCTCCAATACGTTTTTTGACAGGTCTTCGACCACTGGATATTCTATCTTTTCAGATTTTTGGATCAGCGCAAATTTATCCATCTTGCCTTCGAGTGTGGCGACAATTTTACGGGCCGTTCGGTCACCGATACCTTTTAATTGTTTGAGCGTATTAACATCTTTTGACTCGATGGCTCTTGCAATGTCACGAGCAGGAATGCTCAAGGCTTTAACCGCCTTGAGGGGTCCGATGGCTTCAACAGAAATAAAGTGTTGAAAAAATTCTTTTTCAACCTCAAGATTAAAACCAATCAGAATCGGCTTAGGTTGCCGCTCGGTCTGCTGATAATAGATATAAAAGGAAACCTGGTCACCCACCGTTTTTGACCTGAAGGTTTCCATTACAAATGCGGGGAGCAGGACCTCGTAACCGATCTGATTTGCGAGAATAAGTATCCGGTCATCTTCTTTTTTCAAAAGTTTTCCTTCAAGATAACCTATCATTTCATCCTTTCTTTATCCTATGTTTATGTGTTATACGATTTGAGCCAACTTGGCGCTATGGCGGAACAGCCCAAGGAGCGCCAATCCCATGGCATCGGAAGCGTGATAAGGTCGTATGGGGGTCGTCAGGTTTAATAAACTTCGTACGGCCTTTTCAAGCTGCATTTTGGTTGCATTGCCATTTCCGGTTAATACCTGTTTGGCTTCACGAACGGGAACTTCCGTTACCGGTACATCAAACCGGCATCCGGCAAGGAGAACAACGCCGGACACTTTGCCCAAAGTGATGCCGGCCTTTGGAAATTTTTTCACAGAAAATACGTCTTCTACGACCATTAGGTCAGGCTTTTCATCTTTCAAAACAACAAGAAGATTTGAAAAGATTTGATCAAGGCGGTTGGGTAAAGACGTGTTTTTTGAAGTATGAATGCTGCCGAAAGAGAAGTCGTCGATTTTAAGACCCATTCCCTTGACAATTCCAACACCCGTTGCAGATAGGCCTGGATCGATACCGATAATCTTTATCATTCCACGCTCTTTTCTTGATACGGTA
>JAFCZV010000004.1 GCA_019314155.1 Deltaproteobacteria bacterium | reverse complement strand
TCGTGAAAAATCCGAACCAAAGCGCTATTCCGGCGGTGTCAAAACGAACACGGACGGGGAGACAGACGCGTCGGTCCAGTATCGGTCCACATCCAGATGAAAACCCGAGCCATCGTTGTTTGAAACCAGCAATCGAGATGGAACCCGATACCCGCTTATAGTCCGCATTCCATTAAATTCAACCCGATATGCAAGGGTGCCGGTTGCGTCAAACATTTCGACCTTATGAACATTTTTTTTCTTTTCATCAAGGTATATCTTCTCGAGAATGTCCCCCCATTTTTTTTTTAGAACAAGAACGTATCCATTTTGACCCGAATCTTCACCTTCATTTCGTGTCGAAACCGTATGACCTTCTGTGCTGTAAACTTGCGATCTATTGTCCGTTAACACCGCAGAATTATATGAATGGATGGGAACACGGCCGGCCAAAATATTGACCATATCTTCGGTTTTTAAGGGAATTCCTAAAAGTCTTCTCATGGAAGAAGCTGTTGCAGGTTTTTTATAATAATCACCACTGGAATGGGAAATAAGATAGAGCCATTGACCATCACTGGCAACACTGACCATGGGTTGTCCTGAAATACTGCTTAAAACGATCCGGATTCTGTCAGGCATTGACGCGACCCATGCAATACGGCCGGCAATGTCATTTTTTTTGCTTCCCCGGAATTTTATGCTGCCCACACCTTTGAAGGTCTTAAGTTTAAGATTTTGATTCTTTAGCGTCGAAATGGTCTTTTCCGCTTCGAGTGAAATACGGTCCTTTGGTCTTTCGGGAGCCCTTGGGGCAAGGATGGTGCAGGCTGAGAAAAAAAAAGTAAGGATAAAAAGAATCGATGGAAGCTGAATATATCGGGTCGTGTATTTCATTTTTCGGTCAATTTCCGGATCTTTTTTTCTATATTCTCCTTGTCTTTATTTTTGTTCAACAACGAACGTTTGTAAAATTCCAGTGCTTTTTCCTTATGGCTTATTTCAAGGTATGCATCTCCCATATGTTCGAGGATAATCGGATCATCGGGAACCAGATTGACAGCCTTCTCCAAATATTTTACCGCTTTCTCGAAAAGTCCTTTTTTAAAATATACCCAGCCCAGGCTGTCGGTAATATACCCGTCATCCGGTTTTTCTTCTAATGCCGCTTTAATAAGACGTTCAGCCTCATCCAGTTTTTCTCCAAGATCTGCATAGGTATAACCGAGATAGTTCAATGCATTGGCGTCCTTGGGATCCAGTCTGATTACCGTTTTCATCGCTTTGATTGAATCCGCTTTCCGACCCCATTTATCATATACAACACCCAGACGAAAATGAAAGCGGGTATTGTCGGGCTCCATTTCAAGTCCCTGTTTAAGAACATTTTCAGCTTCTGAGAATTCTTTGTTTTCTTCATAAAGGGAACCCAGATAAAGCAACAGCTCCGAGTTTTCAGGAACTATTTTAATGACACTGTTTAAATAAACGATGGCTTGTTCAGTTTTTTTTTGTTCCTGGTATAAAAGTGCAATACGAACAGCGGCTTCCTGATAAAAGTTGGAATCCGGGGTCACTTTTTTAAAATGCTCGATTGCCTTCTCCCAATCTTTTTTCCCATCCAGTGCAGCACCGGTCACATAATGAAGATCCGAGCTGTCCGGGGAACCCTTTAACATGCCTTCAAGAATGACTGCTGCCGCCCCATATTTCTTTGGTTCCAAATAGTGCTGAACAACCGTTCTGATTACTTCCTTTTCAGAGTCGCTTCTTACCCCCAGATCCTGAAAAATTTGTTTTGCTTGGGACAACCTTCCCTTCTGCTGGTAATAATACCCAAATTCCATAGCCGCTCTTATATTTCGTGGATCTTTTTCTATAATTTCCTGGTACAATTGTATAATTTCTTTGTCTTTGCCCATTGTTTTATACAGTTTCACCAGTTCAAAACGCGGTTCCTCAAGATCGGAATTTAATTCTATGGTTTGTCTGAATTTTTTTTCCGCACTTTTTAAATTCCCTTTGGCGGCATAAATTTTTCCAATGAAGAAATGCCCCGCATAGGATCCCGGAAAGTTCCGGACAAGTTGTTGGTAGACCTTTAATGCTTCATCAAGTTTGTTTTCCTGCATATACAGTCCACCCAAAAGCAAATAGACATCCTTTTGTTTCGGATCCAGGGAAATCACTTTTTCATATGCTTTTTCAGCAGGATCAATCTGTTTAAGCGCCTGATTCAACCTTCCGGATATGACCAGCGCACGAACATTATCAGGCTCTTTTGTAATCACCGTTTCGACAATTTTGAGGGCTTTTTCATTGTCCTTGAGCCGGAAATACAAGAGTGCCAGCTCTAATTGCAAATAGGATGATTCAGGGTCTTCCTGAATCGCTTTGTTCAGATAATCAATCGCCTTGTCCAGATTTCCTTTTTTTCGCTGAAACTGTGCCTCTGTAAAGTAATAATAAGGGCTTTCATGTTCAACGGGATCTATCGCCGCCTCGACTTGATCTTGATCGAAGGTTTCAGCGGGCTTCATATGATGCGTACAACTGAAAAAAATTAAAATGACCATAACAACGATGGTCATTTTTAAAAAACTATCCTTCATTTTTTTAAACTTCCTCTTTAAGCTTAAAAAAGTCTCTTAGCTTCTTGATAATGTTTTTTTCAACCTGACGTACACGTTCCCTTGATATATTGTAGCGGTCACCGATCTCCTGCAACGTTGCAGGATTGTCGGAAAAAATTCGATGCTCGAATATTTCAAGCTCCCTTGCCGTCATGGTTTTTTTGAACTCTTCAATTTTATTATGAAGAAGGGCTTCAATCTCCTTCTTGGCCACCTGATCTTCTGTGGATTCGGCGTCTGTATTTATAAAATCTATCCTTTCCGTATCTGAATCATCTTTTAATGGCGCATCCAGAGAGACGTCCCAGCCGTCTAGCCGCTGGTCCATATCTACTATTTCGCGTTCGGATACGCCCAGTCTCTCTGAAAGAAGCTTCGGTTTTGGATCAAACCCCTGGTCAATCAGTTTCTGCTTTTCCTTTTTTAGCTTAAAGAACAGCTTCCGCTGCCCCTGGGTCGTTCCGATCTTAACGAGACGCCAATTGTCCATAATGAATTTGAGTATATAAGCTTTTATCCAAAATGAGGAGTAATATGAAAACTTGACGTTCTTGTAGGGATCAAATTTTTGAACCGCCTTCATAAGGCCGATATTGCCTTCCTGAATCAGATCTAAAAGATTCTGCATCCAGACCCGCTGAAACTCCAAGGCGATCTTTACCACAAGTCTAAGGTTAGCGGTCACCATAATGTATGCAGCCTCGCTGTCCCCCTCTTCCTGAATTTTTTTGCCCAGTTCAATCTCCTGCTCCCTGGTAAGGAGTTTGTATTTACTGATTTCCGCGAGATATCTTTGAAGCGGATCAAACTTAACCAGGGCCGAATCGGAGGAAGTGTCCTTCCCCTTGCCGATATCCTTGCCTGCCTTGATGAGATCCGTTTTTTTCTTATTGGCTTTTTTTCTTGTTGTAGTTTTTTTTCTTGTTGTGGTTTTTTTCATATTCATATTTCAATAGGACATCCCCATACGAGAAATAACCCGCCGTCTAATCTTTCCAAATATTTTTTATGGACATAACGACGGGCATCTGTTAATTATAGGATTTTACTTTTTCGGGCGCCTGTAGCTCAGCTGGATAGAGCAACGGACTTCTAATCCGTAGGTCGCAGGTTCGAATCCTGCCAGGCGTACCATTTTTTTCATGGGGTTATGATCTTTATCGTAATCCTCTTTCTGTTTCTGCTTCCATTCCGCCACCGGTTGTCCCGAAACGGTGTTTTCAAACCTTAAGATTCTCTATGGTATGTATTGGGTGTTTCCCCTGCTCGATAAAAACTCACACGGGCTTGTCTGAGATCTTGAACCCTTATTTTTCCGAATCCATTTTTTCCGAGACCATCTTTTTTTATAGCGCCAAAAAAGTGTCTTTTCAACACATTTGATGGTCGATGGATTTACCAACGTATCATGAGTTCATAAAAAAGGGCAAGTCTTCCTTTAAGGCAAAGCAGAAACCCCGTTTTAACGGGGCTGTACGATGCTTCTATTTTTTTCAATAAATTCAATATAATAAAGAATCTGTTGAAAATTGTCAACAAACACTATATGTTGTCTTTTTTTGCGGTTATCCCCCGGAGATGCTGAGCGTGCATTTCCAGTAAATATAGGTTGGGAATAAAATCTTGAATAATGTTGAAACAAGCCAAGTCGGCAACGACCATACGGCCGGGGGTGGAACTTTTCGCTCTCAACTTACACCACTTTTGCTGGTAACCTCGATCTTTTTGTTAAACTTTACGTCACGACTCATCTCGGCGCCATTACTGCCTAACATCGAAAAAGAATTGGGATTGAGCCATGGTAATGCCGGTTCCCTTTTTCTGTTTCTTTCCATGGGATACTTCATATCAATGTTAGGGTCCGGGTACATATCTTCTCGGATTACCCACAGAAAAACCATCATTATCTCGGCGATAGCTGTCGGTGCCGCCCTTTCATTAATCTCTTTCAGCAGAAGTCTCTTTGCCATGCGAGTGTCCATATTCCTGCTGGGGATTTCAGCGGGAACGTATCTTCCATCGGGGGTTACAACGGTAACATCTTTGGTCGATTCCAGGCACTGGGGTAAAGCAATCGCCATTCATGAACTTGCCCCAAATTTGGCTGAAATACTTCTCCATTGGTTCGTCTGGCGCAATATTTTATTTTTGGTCGGAATCGGTTCGGTTATTATCGGGATTGTCTTTGTCCGATTTGGAAAGGGCGGAAATTTCTCAGGAGAAACACCCAATTTTTCATCGATCCGGACGATTCTCAAGATCCCGGCTTTCTGGATTTTAATTTTTCTATTCAGTTTGGGCATTACCAGTACAATTGGAATTTATAACATGCTTCCGTTATACCTGGTCACCGAACACGGCCTAAGTCGAGATTGGGCCAACACCCTTGTGGGCATTTCCCGCATTTCGACGTTAGGCACGGCTTTTATCGGCGGATGGGCAACAGACCGGCTTGGAGTGAAAACTGTTTTGTTGACCGTGTTTTTTGTTACCGGAATTCTCACACTGCTGCTGGGTATTGCATCAACGCGCTGGGTTGCCATTTTAGTATTTCTTCAACCCATGCTGGCGGTATGTTTTTTCCCCTCCGGGTTTGCTGCCTTATCATCGATAAGTACACCTGAAAACCGAAATGTGGCCATCTCTTTAGCCATACCCATCGCGTTTGTTTTAGGTGCCGGTGTTGTCCCGACTTTGATCGGCGTTATTGCGGACAGGGGTTATTTCTCCTGGGGAATCAGTCTCTCCGGGGTAATGATCATGACGGGTTTCTTCTTATCATTCTTTCTTAAATTATCAGACAGGCGGTAATCCCTATTTCATGATGCCCGCAGAAATCACATTTGGGTGCTGTTACGATCCCTTAAACCCTCGAACCCTGCCTCCGGCCCATAGGGCCTACGGCCCGGAGGGAATCCTAGAACCCTGATTTTCAATCTACTGTGTACCGCCATACAACGCTTTTATTTTTTCCCGGTCCGGCGAACCGTCTTCAAGGATCGGCATATCGGCGACAAACTCCACGTATTGAGGTTTTTTATAACTGGCGATACGCCCGCCGACGAACTGTATAAGATCTTGAGGCTCCAGCCTTTCATCAGCTTTTAACAGGCAGACGGCCTTGATCCCCTCTTTCCATTTGGGATCGGGAACTCCGAAGACAACCACTTTTTCAACGGCCGGATGCTGTAGAATCACTTTTTCGACTTCTGCAGGATAGACGTTTTCCCCCCCCGGCTTTATAAGTTCCTTCTCCGCCTTACGGCCTGAGTACCAGAGGAAACCATCCGTATCAAAGCGACCCAAATCTCCGGTGTGGTGCCACCCTTCTCGGAATGTGTAGGCGTTATCTTCCGGAAGATTCCAGTATCCTTTAAAAACCAAAGGCCCCTTCATGGTGATTTCGCCAACTTGTCCGTCTGGAACCGGACGATCATAATCATCGACAAGTCTCACATTTCCAAGGGGTATCGTTTTCCCGGCCGATCCCGGTCTGTCGTTGTAACGCCCCATGGTGGCCAAACCGGTGGTCTCAGTTTGTCCGTAAATGGTATAAAACGTGCCACCGGTTAGGCGTTGATATTTCTCGATGGTCTCCGGGGCATCCAGCCCCATAACCGCTCTGATGCTTTTGATGTCTTTGCCTGTTTTTTCGTGCTCTTCTATGATGGAAGCGAGTATCGGCGAAAAATCGAAGAAGATGGAAACCTTTTTTTCTTCGATGATTTCAACTGCCTTTTCAGCTTCGAATTTGCTCATGTTTACGTTCAGAGCACCTGCTTGAAAGCTGTTCAAGGCCATAAAAAGACCACCGACATGGAACATGGGCAGAAGATTTAAATGAACGTCTTCCGGTGTCAGATTAAAGCAATGGTTCAAATTCAGACCGGCACACAAGAGATTGCCATGGCTCAGCAAGGCACCTCTGGGATTTCCTGCCACAGCAGCGGTATGAATCAGAACCAGACCGTCATCGTCGGAAACATCTACCGCTTCAAAGTCGCCCTGATTGTTCATTAAAGAATCATACGCTATAAAGTCTCCGCTTTTGGGTTGAAGATTATAGTATTTTTTTATCGTAGGAAGACGGTCTTTCAAATCCTCGATCAGTGTCTGGAACTCTGCATCGACAAAGAGCGCTTCGGGCTCACAATCATTCAGGTTAAAATGGATCTCATCGGCGGAAAGTCGCCAGTTAATGGGCAAAACTATCGCCCCCAACGCAGCCGCGGCCCCGTAAAGGAAAAAGTACTCACGACTGTTTTTCCCCAGAACCCCGATACGATCGCCTTTTTTAATATTGGATCTTTGCAGGCCGCCGGCCATGCGATCAACCATCTCTTTATACTGAATGAATGTCATGGTCTGTTTGTCGTCGACCTCGAACCATGCTGCGCTGCCACCAAAACATACGGCGTTGCGGCTGATCAGGTCGTAAAATGTGAAATCATAAAGTCCCATGGTTTATCAACCTCTTTGGAAGGGAATCGTTTGCAGGGTTCCGCGCGGAAAAGGTGAGAGCCCTTAATGTTCATTCATGCAAATCACCCATTTCGAGCCCTCCCCTTTTTGAGGGGCAAAGACCGAAATGGGTGTAATACGCTTTTAAACTATAAATCCCATAAGGTTGTATCAGGGAAATGTGGCGTTGAAAGGTACCACTTTTGTGATTCCGCCTGCTTTGAAAATAGCCGAACCCTCATTAGCGCTTATCGGATAAGAGAAGTTCGGCGCTCCGGTCCACCACTTTTCTAGTTGATCCCAAAAAGTAATCCCTTTTTCTTTCAACTTGAATCCACCGGTAACCAGCAAACTCAATTGTGCCGGTCTGACATCAAATAAAGCATGTACGCGCAGTTGATTGGTCTTCCCTGGAGGTATCCACATGGTCTCAGGAGAAATTGCCCTGTTAAGGCTAAACTCCTCTAGAGCAATAGAGAAACTGAAACCATCTAACAAAATCGGATAGTCGTTGGGATTTGTAATTTCATAAATAAATGCAAAGTCCAAAGGAGCCCCATTGTTGCCGGCTTTACCTTTGGTTGGTTTCACCTTTTTGCCGTAAAACCACCAACCAAAATAATGTTCCAATTCCACGTGGCTCAGAGCTACTGTCGGCGCTTTAAAATTCTGCTGCGTGGGCGTCACCATCATTCCTGCGCAACCCGACAGCATGGCAGCGATGACTACAACACTCAAACATGTAAGTACAAATGATCTTTTATGCATTTTTTTCTCCCTTATTCTATATAAAGGGTTAGGTTAGCCATCTTTTTCTTCGCTTGTAGTGCTTAACATCGCGAAAACTTTTCCTCCCCCCAAAATCGGTCATTCCCAGATAAAAATCCTTGATATCAGGATTCTCCCGGAGCTTTTCGGCTGTGTCGTCCATGACAATGCGACCGTTCTCCATCACATAGGCGTGGGGTGCAACATTTAAGGCCAGCTTTGCATTCTGCTCCACCAGGAGAATAGATATATTTTCTTCCTTATTGAGCAGGGTGATAATATTGAAAATTTCATGGATAAGGAGAGGAGCCAGTCCCATGGAGGGCTCATCTAAAAGAATCAGTTTAGGACTTGTCATTAAAGCGCGCCCGACAACCGTCATCTGCTGCTCACCACCACTTATGAAGCCAGCAACTTCATTGCGCTTTTCCTTTAACCTGGGAAAATAGTTATAAACCATTTCCAGACCGTCCTTTATGGACCTTCCATACTTCCTCATATGTGCACCTACTTTCAGATTCTCCTCCACGGTCAGGTGCTCAAACACCCTCCGTCCCTCAATAACCTGGACAATGCCCTTTTTTGCTATCTTTTCAGCACCCAGCTTATCTATGCGCTCACCCATGAATTCAATCGACCCGTCGGTAACCTCACCGTCTTCATGCTTAAGCAGGCCGGATACCGCCTTTAAGGTAGTGCTCTTCCCTGCCCCATTTGCACCTAAAAGGGCAACAACGCCGCCTTCAGGAACTTCGATGGAGACACCTTTAATTACCAGGATGACCTCATGGTACTTAACTTCAATATTATTAATCTTTAAAATCATATTATCGTTTGACAAAGCCTTAAGACCTCCTTTTGGGAGTTAAATAATTGACATGAAGGAAATGAGATAGAAGATTTTCATCTCAAAAAATCGTCAAACTTAAATCTTCACTTGTCAATCAGTAGTTACCACCCAATCCACTCGTTCGCCCATTTATCCGGATACAGTTTTTTCATATCAACTTCAGTTAAAATATTGAATTTGCCGTTTTTAACTCGGTAGACTCGAACAAGGCTCATAGGACGATGATCAGCAGAGGTATATGAAACTGGTGCCATCCCCAAACCGATTTCATAATTTTTCATGGTTTCGAAACCCTTTTTAAGAATACCCTCACCCGTCAGGTCCCCAGCTTTATCCGCACGTTTCATTGCTTCGACAAGCCCCAAAACACTGGCATAGGCCTGGAGAGTATGGATGGTACGATTTTTCAAAGGAATGCTTGGATTATATTTTTTGGCATACTCTACTACTTTATCCATTAGTTTAGCTTCCTGCCCAAAAAAGGCCCAGGGTGCACACCCATAGGCGCCTTCTGCCGCCGGTCCTGCAATTTTAATGAGGTTTTCGTCAAAACCCCAATTCTGAATCAGGTGATCAGATTTCAATCCCAATGAGTATGCATCTCGCAACGTTGCCGCAACAGACATAACCGTATTGGAGTGATAGACAACATCCGGATTATACTCCTTTAGTGCCAGGATCTGGCTCTTGGTATCAATGGCAAAAAGTGTCACGTTTTGATCAGAACCGATATCAAAACCAAGAATTTTAGCTTGATCCTTCCCAGCAGGAACCGATGCATTGGCAAAAGGAACGGCTACATGGTATGCAAAAGCAAGTCGTGGTTTTCGTTTGTCGAATTCCGCATGCTTTTTCCAGACATTATCATACCAGGCTTGAATAAGACCGCGCGCCTGAGTCGAGTAGTCTGGAGCAAAAAACAAGTTGAACGGAGTTTTTCCAGGATTTCCAAGATGACCAGAGTAAGAAGCCGACACATATGGCATTTTGTCTCTGGCGACTGTAGGTGCCAGGGCTTCAGTATCTCCGGTTCCCCAACCGAGTACTGCGACGCATTTTAACCGCTTAAAGAGATTGTACTTGGTAAGAGCTTCAGGAATACGATAACCATAATCAAACTGGTACAGCTTGATTTTTTTTCCGTTGATTCCACCTGTATCATTTACGTAATGGATAGCTTCAGCAACACCCAGTGCATAGTCTTTGCCAACGTCGGAAGTTGCACCGGTCATATCGTTGAGCGATCCGACTTTAATTGTTTCAGCTCCTGCCATGGAAGAAACTCCCATAATAAGAATCACCGCAAATATAAATGTAAAAAACTTTGACCACATACTTCTAGTAAACATAATTTCTCCCCTTTTTTTAGAGAGTATTTTTGCCAAAGGGTTTTTACCAGACTTAAAAAATATCACCTCCTTTATCTAATATGAAAATGGCCATAGATTAAAATAATTCTTTATTTGCCACCAGCGATAGGCCAGGCCGTTTGGTTCAAATATCATAAAAGCACATATGGCCAGGCCGAAGGCTGCCTCCTTAATAAACAAAAAGTCCATAAGAAGTTTTGGAAAAGTGTCTGCAAGTGGCATGATAGCCAGTTGAAGCGCCTCCATAATCACTACCATAAAAATCGAGCCGAAGATAGCTCCATGAATAGAACCTACCCCTCCGATGAGAATCACGCCCACCAGCCAGAGAGACAGAAACCATGGGAAGTGTTCAGGACTAATGGCTGCAAGATTGCTGATCCAAAACGCTCCTGCAATACCTCCCAAAAACCCGGCTACAAAAAAGGCAAGAAGCTTATATTTGAAAACATTAATCCCCATCACCTCGGCGGAAATATCGTTATCGCGAATGGCTATCCAGGCCCTTCCGGCCCTTGAACGAAGAAGGTTAGCCATAATAATCGTGCATAAAATTACCAGGATAATCATCATGTAATAGATTTTTATTTCACTATCGATAACCCAGGGCCCATACTTTATTGTACCTGGAGGAAGAGAAAATGCCTGCCCCCGTCCGCCGATCTGGCTCACATATCCCGTAATAATAAAATCTACAGTAATGAACTGAGCGGCCATGGTGGTTAAAATCAGATAAAAACCTTTAACCCTGGCAGAAGGTAGCCCGAAGAAAACACTCCAAACTCCTGCAACAATTGCTGCGATAATGATACTGATAGGGTAGGCAATACCCCAATCAATCAAGAACTGAGGCCAGGGGAATTCTAGGATTAGCAAGGCGCTGGTGTATGCCCCAACAGCAATAAATGCAGCATGTCCCAAGGTAAGTTGACCGCAGAACCCAATGAGAAGCTGCACCCCAAGGGCGCCAAGAATCGTAAATCCGACTATATTCCAAACACTTAACATGTAAGAATCCGAAACAAAGGGAAGACCGACAAATAAAATAAAAAATAATAGAATCATCTTGCCCTTGATAAACTTCGTCTGAAACCAGGCATGGTCTTGTTGATAGTTTTGATGATAATCACCACATGGAAGCCACGTTGTTGACATAAAAAAACTCCGTTTTTGGGTTACGAGTTGCGGGTTACGGGTTGTGTTACAGTCCAATTAAACCGTAACACATAACACGAATCTCGCAACGCGGTTAAACTCGTTCAATCCGCTCCCAGCCCCAGAGCCCGTGCGGCTTAAAGAGGAGGAAAACAGCCATAAAAATAAAAGGAGCAATCTCCTTAACACCGCCAGGAAAATACCTGTCCAAATATGCTCCACTGAAATTCTGTAATAGCCCAATAATGATACCACCTACAATAGCCCCTGGCACAGAATTCAGACCGCCCAGCACAACTGCTGGCAAAACCAGCAGACCGAGGTACCCCACGGATATGTTGAGCCCGTTAATATTGCCCAGCATAGTGCCTCCCACACCCGCAGCCATAAAGGCTATGGCCCAGGCGGCGGCGTAAACAAAGCGGGCACTGACACCCAGTGACAAAGCCGCCATCTCGTCATCGGCAGTAGCCTGCATGGCAAGACCCCACCGGGTATATTTAAAAAAGCAGACAAAAACGATTAAAAGAATAATGGCGGCCACAAAGCTCCAAAGGTACACCTCGCCGATATAAATGGGGCCAAACCTTATCGGTTCCAATGAAAAAACAGGCGGAGTGAACACACGCGTATCCGTACCCCATATGAGTTCCACCGTTCCCTTAAAGAAAAATGAAAGCCCAACGGTGACCATAATCACCGTCAGAACCGGCTCGCCGATGAGTTTGTCCAGGAAAATTCTTTCCGTCAGTATTCCCAAAACCATTCCTATAATAAGAGAGAGTAAAAGCGCCAGTAAAAAAGGAATGCCCATGGAATAAAAGCTCAAGGAAATATAAGCTCCGATGAGCGTCATTTCACCCATGGCCAGATTCAGTACGCCTGAACATTTATATATCAACACCCACCCAAGAGCCACAAGGGCATAGATGCTGCCCACCATAATGCCCGTTGTAAAGGTCATTAAAAACAGTTCCATCTTGTCTTCTACCTTTCCATTGTTGTTATGGGAAAAAGTTTTTTTGTCATTAACCTTTAACCAATTTCCTAACCCGGATAAACCGGAAAAGTTACAAGTGAGCTAAAGTTTGAAGTGAGCTAAAGTTAAGGAGTCGCTACGCTCCGGCTTCTATAAAAATTGGCAGTATTCCTTAACTTCCCCGTTTAATGCGGGATAAATAGGCACTTTAGATCACTTCACACTTAATTGGCTAAGCATTTTCATGCCACAAAAAGCACAAAATTCACAATTTAGAAACTATTAACTATCCTTTACCTTTCTAATGTGAAGATCGATTTTAATGTGTGCCTGTCTCCCGTCTTCATACTTGATCGTGGTATCGATATGCACACTATCATTATCCGAATAGAGAGCGTCCAAAATTTTCTGATACCTTTTCTCCACAAAAGCACGCCGAAGTTTGCGCGTTCGTGTAAGTTCATCATCATCTGCATCGAATTCCTTGTACAGGTTGATGAACTTTACAACTCTGGCGGCTTCCGGAAGATCCTTGTTGGCCTGACGTATCTGCGCTTCCACCAGGTTGTAAACGTCGGGAATCTGGGAAAGTTCCTGATAGCTCGTATAATTGATCTTTTTTTCATCAGCCCATTTGCCCGCCACGGAGTAATCGATACAGATAACTGCGGTGACATATTCCCGCTTGTCTCCGATTACCCATGAATCTCTCACATATGGGCTGAATTTCATGCGGGTTTCCAGATACTGGGGAGAGAAAGGCTTTCCGTCTCTAAGGGTAAAGACGTCCTTGGTACGATCAAAGACAACCAAATGACCATCATCATCGATAAATCCTTTGTCACCTGAATACAACCACCCGTCCTTCAGAGTTTCTTTGTTCGCTTCCGGGTTTTTATAATAACCCAGAAAAACCGAAGGACTTCGGGTAAGAATCTCTCCATCTTCGGTGATCTTTATTTCCGTTTCCGGGATCGGATGGCCCACGGTATCAAATTTTATGTCTCCGCTCCGATGCACCACCGAAATACCGGCCACTTCGGTCTGGCCGTAAATCTGTTTGAGATTGACCCCTAGGGCATGAAAAAAACGAAAGTGGTCCGGCCCCATGGCCGCCCCACCGGTATAGGCATTTCGAACACGAGACAGACCTAGATGATCCCTAACTTTATTCTGAACCGTAATCGATGCCAACCACCCCAATAATGCCCAGTACCAAGGTATGGTTTTTTTCTGAAACTTCAGATCTGCCATACGATAACCGATCTTGGTGGAGAACTCATAGCATTTCCGTTTGATCCAGCTGGAATCCAAATACTTAACCTGGATCGTTCGGGTCATCTGCTCGTACATCCGCGGAGGGGCGAACATCACATGGGGGCCGATTTCTCTGATATTATCCTGAGCGGTTTCAGGCCCCTCGGGGAAATTGATGGTGTATCCCACCTGTAGACCGCATGAGATCGACATCATCTGTTCTCCGATCCATGCAAAGGGGAGATAAGAAACATAATCATCCGTGGACTTGCACGGATCCACAGCCATGAGGTGCTGGCCCATAGTCAACATGTTATTGTGGGAAAGCAGTGCGCCTTTGGGGAGTGAGGTGGTTCCGGAAGTATAAAACAGTAAGGCCACTTCGTCTCCGTGGCCTTTATCGATGATCTCTTTGAATAATTGCGGCTGTTGTTGTTCCAGTTCACGGCCCAGCTCCTGAACTTCCTTAAGGCTGATCAGATAGTCTTCATTATAATTTCGCATCCCTTTTGGATCATCCCAGATAATCTTTTCCAGCCTGGGACATTCATTAAAAATAGAGATGGCTTTGTCTACTTCCTCTTGACCTTCACCAAATATAAATTTTGTGTCTGAATGGTCAATGATATACTTGACTTCATCGATCAAGGAGTCCTGGAACAGCCATACACCAACACCTCTGGCACAGAGCGTGGCTATTTCCGCCCAAAGACCTTCCGGGCGATTGTCCCCGATCATGGAGACCTTGTCCCCTTCTTCGAGGCCTAAACGAATAAGACCCAGCGCCAAATATTTGACATTTTCCAGATAATCATGCCAGGTAATGGGCCTCCATATGCCAAACTCCTTTTCCCGCATGACCACCCTGCCCTTTCCGTATTCAACGGCTTTTTCATAAAACAATTTGGGAATGGTCAGATCTTTGGTAATTTCAATATGGGATTTATTTTTATTCTGAACTTTTTTATCTCCTTGTTGCATAAAGGTCCTCATCACCCAGGTAGGCCTTAATCACCTCAGGATGATTCTGGACTTCCTCAGGTGTAGCGTCGATTATCATATTGCCGAAATTTAGAACAAAAACATGATCGGAAAGATCCATTACCACACCCATGTCATGTTCCACCAGAATACAGGTGATTTTCCAACGTTCGTCCTCATTGATGTCTATTACAAACCGGGCCATGTCCTCCACTTCTTCGAGATTGAGTCCGGCCAGTGGTTCATCCAGAATTAATAGTTCAGGGTTCAGAGCCAATGCCCGGCCGAGCTCCACACGTTTCTGAAGTCCATACGGCAACATCCCCACAGGTTTATGCCGGATATATTGAATCTCCAAGAGATCAATGATCTCTTCCTCAATAAAAGCTCGGTGCTCCATCTCCTCCCGGGAGGTTTTGCCGACATACATGGATCCGCTGATAATGCCTGATTTTAAATGAATATGCCGTCCCAGACGAATGTTATCCAATACCGTCATGCCGCCGAAAATCTCGACTTTCTGAAACGTTCTGGCAATACCCAATTTAGCACGCTGAAAAGGCTTGAGCTTGTTGATTTTTTTTTGTTTGTAATAGACATTCCCCGTTTGCGGAGTATAAAGGCCGTTGATGATATTCATCATCACCGTTTTACCGGCGCCGTTGGGCCCGATTACTGAATGTATCTCACCTTTTCTTATTTTCAGGTTAACGCCGGCAAGGGCACATACCTTGCCAAAAAACATATGGACATCCTCGAGTTCCAACAGGACGTCATTTTCTTTAAGATCGTCTGATGCTGCCAATATTTTTCACCTTCACTGATACAATCGTGTTGGGATTCAAACCATGTCCGCTTTCGGCGGATTCGAAAAAAAATCCTGTCCGGTGGAGTTCGTTTTCATCCATCCACAGCGGAATAGAATTCCCGAAATACTTAACATGTGATGAACTCGTAAAAAGGTTGATTTTGCTCAATGTCGCTCATAAAATACTTTTTACGAAACCGTCAACAGGTGTTCATTCTCAAAAAAGAGTTTCGAAAACCTGTTTTCTGAATACCATTCATTTCCAATCAAGAGATAATATAAATATTTTCCATTAATCAAGTAAAAACGCGGTCAATGGACAAATTCAGAAAATTAATTGTTCAATTCATGACTCCGATCTGCTGACGTTTGGATAAAAAATGGGGATGCATTTTTGCACATCCCCAACCGGAGCCGTCTTTGGGTAATCACCAGACGCGATTTCAAAACCCTGCTACGAGTGACTTTTGAGTCTTTTGCCGAAAAGCGTTCAGTGAAGCGTCGCAAAAATTTTTGTGCTGTTTGAGGGTGATCGCCGGAATTCTAAAAATTTAATACAGCGAGCTCAGCGCTTTGCAAAAGGCTCAAACCAACGAATGGAAGGTTTTGAGATGGCGACTACAAAACAATCACTTTCTGTACGGTTTTGACAATTTCTTCAGGGTCATCCATGATCTGCAGAATTTCAAGGTCTTCCGAAGATACACGTTTTTCACCAAGCAACTTGTCTTTTATCCAGTCGATGAGCCCTGCCCAGTATTCCGAGCCCACCAGAATTAGCGGAAAAGGCTTTATACGACGGGTTTGAATCAGCGTGACCGCTTCAAACAGTTCATCCAGGGTGCCGAAACCACCGGGAAGGATAATATAGGCACTGGCATATTTGACGAACATGACTTTGCGGATAAAAAAGTAATTGAAGTCGAGTTTAACATTTGAAAAAGGATTCGGTTCCTGCTCAAACGGAAGAATAATATTCAGCCCAACCGATGCGCCCCCTGCATCTGCGGCACCCTTGTTGGCTGCTTCCATAACACCTCCGCCTCCGCCGGTGATAACAGAAAAATCGCTTTTTACAAAAAGTTCCGCTATTTTTTCAGCTTTCTTATAAACAGCATCATTCGGTTTAATTCTTGCCGAACCGAAGATGCTCACGGCAGGCCCTAAATCATGGAGGGTATCCACCCCTTCAACAAACTCTCCCATGATCTTGAAAAGCCGCCATGATTCCCCTAGCGTTAAATCATCAATAACAAACTGTTTTTCCATTTTTATCCGCTACTCATTTTGATATCGACATACAGCCGACATGTCTAGACGGCTCACGTCCCCCCGTCGAATCCGATGGTTACATCATCCTTATCCACAATGACCGGAACCTTGCGTATACCGTCGGAATATTTCAGCATGATCTTCATTTGACCGGGATCCGTCTTAACACTAAAGTAGTCTACCTCCCTGCCCTGCTTGGCAAAAGCTTCACGAGCTTGATTGGTATAGGGTCAAGTGTCTTTGCCGAAAATCAATATTTTATCAGCCATGGGTCTCCCCCCCTAAACTATATCCCGAATTGATACACGGGTATAATAAAAAATGATTTCTTGCAATTTCAGTTTTTTGCAATTAATAATCAGAAAATTATTAACAGCTATTTAATCTTTTGTCAATGATTACAGATTGACAAATACCATGGCGGTTGATAAAATTTTTACAAATCTTAAAGGGCGTTCTTTTCTAATTTGTACGATGAACAAATCTGATAAAAGGCTTTCAAAGAGTGTTACCATTACAAACGATCTTGGCCTTCATGCAAGATCCGCAGCTCAGATAGCAAAACTTGCCCAAAACGTAAAATCAAAAGTGTGGATCATAAAGGACGAAGAAAAGGTGGATGCCGCCAGCATTATCGACATTCTTACGCTGGCCTGTGCCAAAGGATCAAAAATTACTTTAAAAATTGACGACCAATCGGATATAGAT
This sequence comes from Deltaproteobacteria bacterium, assembly GCA_019314155.1. Taxonomy (GTDB): domain Bacteria; phylum Desulfobacterota; class Desulfobacteria; order Desulfobacterales; family UBA11574; genus JAAXQD01. The sequence continues at coordinate 5,240 of JAFCZV010000004.1, read as the reverse complement.
ATTTTAAACAATATCGCCAAGTTGATTGAAAGCGGCTTTGGAGAATAACCTGGCATGTTTGATAGCAGCGAAAAGGAAATACACCTTCACGGCATTGGGGTTTCTCCGGGCATTTGCATCGGCAAGGCATACCTGGTGGGCAAGGAAGGCGTTGATATTGTCGATAAATACTTAATCGGTGAAGATGATTTGCAAAACGAGATTAAGCGGTTCAAATCTGCCGTAAAAAATGCCAAGGACAAACTGCAAGAAATCATTGAGACAACGCCTGAAGGATTGCGCGAGCACGCCTATATTCTTGAAACTCACAAGGTCATGTTTAAGGACAAGATGCTCTATGGCAAAACCCTAGAAATCATAGACAAAGAACGGGTAAACGCTGAATGGGCACTTAAGAAAGTCGTATCGAATGTCAAATCCATGTTTAACAATATGACGGACGCTTATTTGAAGGGACGGATGGCCGACTTTGTACATGTATCTGAAAGCATCATGCAGAACCTTGTCGGAGCAAAAACGGTGGATATAGCCGCCATCGACAAACGGGTCGTACTGGTTGCCACGGACATCTCGCCTGCAGAAACCAGCCAGATACAACTGGAAAAGATAAAGGGGCTTGTAACCAATCTCGGCGGCAAGACATCGCATACGGGAATCATTGCCCGGACCCTTGAAATTCCCGCTGTTCAGGGCCTTGACAATGCCACTCGGACAATCAAAAACGATGATATCATCATCGTAGACGGCACTTCCGGCATTGTCATCGTCAACCCAACGGATCAGACCCTGATAGAGTTCGAAGAGCGTCATTCCAGATACGAAGAATATAAAGCAGTTATTACCAGAGATAGCCACCTTCCGGCTGAAACAATCGATGGATTCAAACTGGAGGTTATGGGAAATATTGAACTCCCTGAAGAGGTTGTTTCCGTAATCAACTATGGTGGAGACGGTATCGGACTTTTTCGAACTGAATTTCAATATTTAAGCCAATTCAAATTTCCCAGTGAAGAGGAGCTTTTTGACCAATACAAGGATGTCATTGATGTCATGACGCCAAGGTCCGTGACGATTCGAACTCTCGACATCAGCGGCGATAAAGCAGTTTCTTATGCCACTGATTCTGAAGAAAAGAACCCTGCTTTAGGACTTCGTGGAATACGATACTGTTTAAAAAATCCGGAAGTTTTCAAAACCCAGTTACGTGCCATACTAAGGGCCTCTGTATTCGGCAAAATCAAAATTTTGTTTCCGATGATATCATGCTATGAAGAAGTTTTGGCTGCCAAAAAAATGTTAGCTGAGGCAGCCGATTCTCTGGATAATGAAGGCATGCCCTTTGACAAAAACATAGAGATCGGCATAATGATAGAAGTCCCTTCGGCCGCGATCATGGCGGATGTAATGGCAAAGGAAGTCGATTTCTTCAGTATCGGAACCAACGACCTTATACAGTATGCCTTGGCAGTGGACAGGGTCAACAAACAGGTTGCCCACCTGTATCAGCCGCTCAATCCAGCCATTATCCGGATGATCAAACATGTCGCCGATGTCGCAAAGAACAGCGACGTGAAAGTCTTCATGTGCGGAGAGATGGCAGGTGACCCGGTTAACATACCGATGCTTTTAGGATTGGGAATAAAAAGATTGAGCATGAATCCTCAGTCAATACCGGCAGTTAAAAAGATTGTTCGATCCCTTAATGTCGAAGATGCCAAACGCTTTGCCAAAGACGTTCTAAAAGAGACATCCGAGACGGGCGTGTTGGAACTGGTGTTTCAAACTTACGGCAGTACGCTGTTCAAAATAGGCTATACCGAATCATAATCTCTTCCTTTTATTTGGTATCATTATATTTTTCATGATTTTTCCAGGACATCCTAAACTTTCGCTCGATTGGGGTAGAAGATCGATTTTTTACCAGGGAGAAGAAACGTTTGAGCTCAAATCATATAAAAATTATAACTGAAAACAGAAAAGCCAGATACAACTATTTTATTGAAGATACGTACGAGGCCGGGATGGTCCTTTTGGGAACCGAAGTTAAATCACTTCGGCTGGGCCGTGTTAATTTGAAAGATTCATATGCCAGAATAAAAAAAGGGGAAGTGTTTGTTCACCAGATACATATCGGTGCGTATCCCTTTGCTTTTTATGGGAATCACGATCCTTTAAGAAAAAGAAAACTCCTTTTGCACAAGGGTGAAATAAAAAAGCTATACGGCAAAGTCAATGAAAAAGGGCTTTCCCTCATCCCCCTGAAGCTTTATTTCCAGAACGGGAAGGTCAAATTGACCCTGGCCCTGGCCAAAGGCAAGCGCAAGTATGATAAACGGGAGACCATCCGACGGCGTGACGAACAAAGAGATCTTGAAAGGTCCAAAAAGGAATATTAGGGCCTTTAGGGCCTGCTCCTGAAACCTGGTGTCTCGGAATTTGTATACCACAAAAAATCAACATACCACAATGTCCCCGCCAATACCTCGGTCCTGAGGCGCTCAACCTCGCGAGAAACCCGGGATGCCACCAAACCATTTCCACCTTGCATTTTCCATAAGGCGTGATTATAGTTTTTACATATATGAGGATTTAAAGGCTCGAGAAAAAACAACCTTTCAAGTGGATATATTATCGAAGATGAAAGAACGTAGTGAAAAAATTCCAGATCCTAAAGAAATCGAAAAGGAAATCGGCGATTTTCTGGCGAAAAAATTCGGTGGCAATGTTAAAATGGTAACGCCGGTGGTTTTGCCCCAGAAAGTCAGCACTGAAACGGCCGAAAAATCTGAAAAAAAAGAAAAAAGGATTGATTTTAATTTAAAACCCGAAGAACTTATCTCCTTTCTCGACCAGTATATAGTTAAGCAGGATAACGCCAAAACGATTCTGGGGACAAAAATATGTACCCATTTCAACCGAATAAAACGAGCGGAAAGCGGTTCTGAAGAGACCAATGACATGGTCGGCCACATCAAAAACAATATACTGATGTTCGGCCCCACCGGTGTTGGCAAAACGTATATCATCAAACTGATCGCCAAAAAAATCAATGTCCCTTTTGTCAAGGGTGACGCCACCAAATTTAGCGAAACCGGTTATGTTGGCGGTGATGTTGAAGACCTTGTCCGTGATCTCGTTAGGGAAGCAGACGGTGATATCGAACTTGCTCAATATGGTATCATCTACATCGATGAAATCGACAAAATTGCATCCGGCCGAAATATCATCGGTGTTGATGTGTCTCGATCCGGCGTCCAGCGCGCACTGCTCAAACCCATGGAAGAGACTGAAGTCGATTTAAAAGTGCCTCATGATCCTATTTCCATGATTCAAGAGATCGAACGGTTTCGTAAAACAGGCAAACGGGATAAAAGAACTGTCAATACGAGCAAAATACTGTTTATTATGAGCGGAGCCTTTGGCGATTTGTCCCGGATTGTTAAAAAACGGGTTGCCGCACAGGAAATCGGCTTTGGCGCGCAGCTTAAAAACCTTCAGGATGATGTGGATATCCTTAAGCAGGCAAAAGCGGAAGACCTCATAAAATTCGGATTTGAATCTGAATTTGTGGGACGGCTTCCGGTAAGGGCTGTTTTTGAGAAATTGACCGAAGATGACCTTTTCGAAATCCTGAAAAACCCCAGCAACTCGATAATTCTCGGCAAAAAACTCGATTTTGCGGCGTATGATATCGACATAAAATTTGAAGACAAAGCCCTTCAAATTTTAGCAAAAAAGGCCTTTCAAGAAAATACCGGTGCAAGGGGTCTTGTCAGTGCAGTTGAAGGGGCACTGCTTGTGTTCGAAAAGAAATTTCCGTCATGCAACATCAAAAAATTTCCGGTGACCCGCTCTGTGGTTGAAGATCCCGAAAGGTCTATTGAAAAAATACTCGCATTATCAGATCACAGCCAATTAAATGAAACGTATGAGAGGCTGTTTCTTGAAGAAAAGGAATATCTTAAACAGTATTTAAACCTAAACAAGAAAAATCTATCCGAAAAATACGCTTTGACACTTACACCTTCGCGCATTGAGGTGGTAGCTTCATATTACGCAAATCACATCATGGATATTGAAAGGGTCATCAAAAAGATCAAATCCTTTTATGATGATATTAAGAAAATAGAATTATACTTTTATAAAAATCATGACATCAACATTGTCATGGAAGATGATGCCATTGATTACATCATTGAACAATTTGAAAATTCCGCCTTCGATCATGAAGAATTTTACGACCATCTGACAACGGATTTTGAATATGGACTCAAACTGGTTCAAGAAAAAACAGGTAAAAATCGTTTCTTCATTACCAAGAATGCGCTATTGAATCCCGAATCTTTTATAAGCAGTCTCATTCAGAACGAGTTAAGTGTCCCCTAATCTTCAATTCTTGAACTGGAGATATCGATATGATCGGAATATCAAAATTGTACTGCGGAACTGTCGAGCCATCGGATGTCCTTCGTTATGGAAGTATGTCATCCAAATTACCGTCTCATCTTCTTCAGTTTTCGAGCGATAAACGGCCTGTGGTGGTCTGGAACATCACCCGGCGATGCAACTTAAAGTGCGTACATTGCTATGCCCATGCCAAAAACATCCCCTTTGACAACGAGCTTTCAACCACCGAAGGAAAAGATTTAATAGACGATCTCGCAGAATTTGGCGTTCCGGTAATATTGTTTTCCGGCGGTGAACCTCTGGTCCGAAAAGACCTCCCGGAACTTGCAGGCTATGCCGTCAAAAAGGGCATGAGAGCAGTTATATCGACCAACGGAACACTGATAACACCTCAAACCGCTCGAACACTCAAGGACATCGGCCTTTCCTATGTCGGCATCAGTCTTGACGGAATGGAAGAGATCAATGACCGGTTCAGAGGGGTCAAAGGGGCTTTCAGGTCTGCTTTAAAAGGCATTGAAAACTGTAACAAGGCCGGCATAAAAGTTGGACTCCGTTTTACCATCAATAAATCGAATGCCGGACAGATTTCGGAAATATTCAAACTCCTTGAAGAGATGGATATTCCAAGAGCATGCTTTTATCATCTGGTATATGCCGGTCGGGGATCAGAACTTGTAAAAGAAGATCTTTCCCACGAGGAATCCCGAAAAGCCATTGATCTTATCCTGGATCTTACGAAACAGCTCCATGATAAGGGAGATCTCAAAGAGGTTCTAACCGTTGATAATCATGCGGATGGGCCCTACCTTTATCTACGGCTTCTCAGTGAA
>JAFCZV010000578.1 GCA_019314155.1 Deltaproteobacteria bacterium | reverse complement strand
TGAAGCCCATGTTCGCGGAGCAGGACGACGTGGAGGTTGTCTACGGCATCTTCCTGGACACCAAGAACCGGGTGCTGGCGATCGAAAAGCTTGCCTCAGGCAGCATCGCAAGCGCTGCGATCTACCCCAGAGAGATCGTCAAACGGGCCATCGGTCTTAAGACGGCCGCTCTGGTGCTGGTACACAACCACCCCTCAGGGGACCCGAAACCTTCCCAGGAAGATTTCACGATCACAGCCAAGGCACTGATAGCACTGGACAGTGTGGGCGTGTCGGTCCACGACCACATCATCGTGGGGACGCTGGCCTACCTGATCTGTCCGTTTGATGCCATCCCCGACTTTCTGCCGGGAGGTTTCCTGGACGATCGATAAGACACGTATTTGTAGAGATTCGAAATCTCGATTTGACCACAGGAAGGGCATTTAAGCCTTCTTCGAGGATATTCTGTTTTGCAGTTTGAGCAGTTTATGATTGGTTCCATGTTGTGATCTTGAGTTGTCCATGCTTTTTAACGATTTAAATCACCGAGTGCAAAAGGCTGCCACAAAACTATGAAAAAGCGACAAAAAGTGGAAATCCACGGCAAGTCAAAAAAGCCACGGCCTTTTGCATGCGGTGCATTTTTTTGTTGACCTTCTATTTTTTATAGGTTGGTTTTAGGCCCTTTATCATCGGGTAATGCTTGACATTTAGTGTCTTTAACTCCGCATTTCCTGCTTCGCAGCTAGCAGCTATAATTGCGTCTGCTAATCCCACACCATGCGACTTGCCATAATCGCGCTTATAGAGTCCCCCGGTCTTGGCGATTTCAGAAGAAACTGGGAGAACCCTGAAAAGAGAGATGAAATTCTCCAACACTTTTAGTTCAGATTCCCCTTTTACACCGGCATACAGCTCTGCAACAACGATAGACGACAGAATGATCCGAGAGGAATTTGCATTAACATATTTTACCGCCTTACTATAACCACGCAAAAAATCTATCAGTACGTCTGTGTCGAGAAGAAATGATTCTGCCATAATTAGTCCCTGTCCCATTCAGCCCGTATTGCCTTAAAGTCAGGAAGATCCGAGCGCTCTTTCCAGATTCCGGCAGCCTCCCGTAATACAATTTCTCGCCGACTTTGCCCCGTTTTGGCGATCAGACTGTCAATGGCTTCTCGTATAAGTTCACTTTGGTTTTTTCCAAAAGTTTTTGAAATGGCAGCTAATTCTGAACGTTGCCGATCTGTCAGATATATTTGGGTTCTTATCATGCCACACCTCCATTAATGTAATTCCCCCCTAAGAACCGTGCGTGATAGTTTCCCATCACACGGCTCAAGCATCTTAAAGGCAACCCTTAGGGGGCGACCCGACTGTGTTACTTCCTATGCAAACATAGCCCGGAACTCCCGGGCAGATAATGCCGGCAATAATTTGCTCTCCTTATTATTCCTGCGTTGCCAGAAGTATCTTGAAAATTCCGGCGAATAAGGATTCGCTGCCGCTTTGATCTTGATGTGTCTTGGCAAGCACAGCGAAAATGGGCCTTTTTCCGGAAGCTGTCCAATACTTATTGAACAGCCATCTTTTAGATTTTCTTGGATGCCGTTTCCTCAGCATACGCCATAGTTGTTCGAACACATACGTATCAATGCGACTGAAGGCCTCCGATGACACCACATGACGGTGGTAATTGGCCCAACCTCTAAGCGTCTGATTGAGCTTTTTGATCATGATCGGTAGCCTATCAGGCACATCTGACGCATGAACACCTAAAATAGTCAAAATAACAATACGTTACTGTGGGTAAATCTTTACCCGCTTTTTTCTCGGATTCGTTTTTTTTCTGGTCCTTCTCCGGTCCGTCGTAGGGGGGCCACTACTCTCCCGGAACCCGGATTCATTTGGAAACGCAGACTTTATTGGCCGTTTTTCCGGTCCTGCAAGCATTCTCCTTTGGGAGACTCGTTTTAGATGCAACGTAGTTGAATCTGCCAGAAACGAGTTGTGAGATAGGCATGGCGAAACGGAGAAAGCCGTCTTGTTTTTTGCCGTTTTGTATAATTATAACGAGTCGTTACGCAATGGCCTACGAATCCGTAGGTCGCAAGTTCGAATCTTGCCGGGCGCACCATAAAAATATAGGGTCTACAGCTTTTTTTGCTGTAGACCCTTTTTTGTTTCCGGTCCATTTCCGGTCCATTTCCGGTCCGAGTGAGAATTTTCCTTGTTGCAACTGGGAAAATCGGCTCGCTGAAAAAATTTTAGGGTTAGATCCGAACAATATGGCGGGAATATCCATCGACCCGGATGAAAAAATTCTTCCTGATTTGAAGGCACTCACTCCCTTCTAAACAACGGACGTACCCGGCTTAGTTTTTTTAAACTCAGCTGGTTGTAATTTACACCAGACATCTAAAATCGGGTATTTTTTAGGTAAAAAATATAGAAAAGCAGAGTATAAAAACCCCATAAATTCATAGGCATGCTCCCGCAATCACATTACGCAAGATTATTCTCAAATTGAATTCTGATTACCACTCTTTTTCAGCCAACGTTAACAAGCGCTCTGGCATTGGAGGCGTCCGGACAGCAATATAAGCCAAACGAGGCACGAGGGTTTTTAGATCAAAACGCCGATTGAAACGGTATTGAAACTCTGCAAGATATCGTGGAATATGTTTTTTCTCAAAGGCATGAAATGTTCCTCTCAGAGAATTTTTAACATTACCGAGTATCGTGTTGACCCATTTGAAAGAAGGGTTCTCAACAGCCGATTTTCCGCTACCGACTACGTGTTGTTCATGGATACATTGTGCTTTTTTAGAAAAAGAAGAAAAAGGGGGCATTATGTTGCCAGTTTAGTTATGTTGCTAGTTTGGGACATACTTTTTTAAATATTAAAAAATAAATTTTCTTTGGATGTAATTTTTATACTTGAGTTGTCACCAAAACACAAA
>JAFCZV010000577.1:1946-2903 GCA_019314155.1 Deltaproteobacteria bacterium | reverse complement strand
TCTTCGAATTCCGCCCGGCGATGATGCCTGTCTTCTTATGCCGATAAACCACCCGGTAATCACAACAGATACACAAAAAGAGGGAGTTCACTTCAGACTCGACTGGCAGACGCCTGAAGAGGTGGGCAGCAAAGCCGTGGAAGTTACACTCAGCGATCTCGCGGCTTCGTATGCTGTGCCGATAAGCCTTTTTGTCAATCTCGCACTTCCGGATTATATTTCAGATCAAACCGTCGAAAATATCTATAAAGGGATTAAAAAATCCCTGGCAAAACACAGCTGCTCATTGGGTGGCGGTAATATTTCTGCCGGGTTTGAGCTGACTTTAGATCTTTTTGCAATAGGCCGAGGACGTGAAGATATCTTCCCGGTACGTTCAGCGGCGCTACCCGGATATAACCTTTATAGTACGGGGCCCCTTGGTCTTTCCCGTGCCGGCCTAGAAGCATTGATCAGAAAAGATGACACATTCAACGAATTGACCGCAAAATTCAAATTTCCTTCAGCCCGGTTTGACGCCGCACAGATACTGGCTGAAAACGGAGTCACCTGTGTTATTGATGTCAGCGACGGCCTGGCAGGTGATGCAAAACGGATCGCAGAAGCATCTGATATTTCCGTATCGATCGATTTAACGTCGAGGGCATTTCACCCGACACTGGTATCATTCTGCGAAAAATACCGGCTGATTCCCGAAGAAATGGTCCTTGCCGGAGGTGAGGATTACGAACTTTTGTTTGCTTGCACCCCGGACCTGTTTGAGAATATTAAAAAAGATCTTCCATCGGCATTTAACGTCGGCCGCTGTCTCGAATTTCAAGGGACACATATGGTGAATATACCTGGGAATATTTCATCTTTTCAGCATGGAATCCGATAAAAGGAGAAATTCGGGTTGAAAAAGGGAGTTTCTCTTGGAAACCGACTGGCTGTTTGAAGGGCTTTAGCACGCGTTAG
>JAFCZV010000577.1:0-1923 GCA_019314155.1 Deltaproteobacteria bacterium | reverse complement strand
ATTTGCGAAATTGGGAGGAGAAAAATATGAAAATCGATGTTAAGCCTTAAAAACTTTCTGGCCGTTTCTTTCTTCTGACTTTTCCACAACACGACAGGAGTGTTACAAGATGAAACTCGGAATTATCGGTCTTCCCAGATCAGGCAAATCGACGATATTTGAAGCATTAACACAGAATATCCTTCCTGAAGGCCACAAGGGAGAAAGCCGAATCGGTACCATCCGTGTGCCGGACAAGCGCGTGGATGTATTGAACGGCATGTATAAACCCAAAAAAACCGTTTATGCCCAGGTTGAGTATTTCCTTCCGGACGTTCTGCGGCAAAAAAAAGATCAGAAAGTTTGGGTCCAAGTCAGGGATTGTGATGCCTTAATTCATGTAGTGCGTAATTTCGGTGGATACGGTTTTGAAAATCCGACACCATTTTTAGATTTTCAAACAATAGTCCAGGAACTGATTTTAGCGGATCTTGTCGTGGTTGAAAAAAAGTTGGAAAGTATCGAACTCGACAGAAAACGGATCAAAGAGACTTCCACGACGGAACTTTCTCTTTTAAACCAGTGCCTCATAAACCTTGAAAACGAAATGCCGCTAAGGAAGGTGCCGGACCTTTCGTCAACTCACCTGCTCAAGGGGTATGCCTTTCTATCCGCAAAGCCGATGCTGGTTCTGTTCAACAACGAAGATGACGACGACGCTATCCCCGAGACCAAAGACTTGTCGTCCCAAGAAAATTGTATGGTTATACGGGGTAAGCTCGAACAGGAACTCGCTCAGATGTCGAATGAAGACGCTGAGGAATTTTTATCTGAGTTCAATATTACGGCATCCGCCATGGACAGGGTCATCAAGCGATCTTATGAACTCCTCGGCCTTATCTCTTTTTTTACCGTGGTCAATCATGAAGTAAAGGCCTGGACCGTAAAAAAAGATGCTCAAGCCGTTGACGCGGCGGATACAATCCATACGGACATGAAAAAAGGGTTTATCCGTGCAGAAGTGATTTCCTATGATGACCTCATGGCTGCAGGGTCATATCAGGAGGCCAAAAAAAAAGGAACGGTCCGATTAGAGGGAAAAACTTACCCGGTCCAGGACGGGGATATAATAGAATTTCGTTTTAATGTGTGACCGTTCAGCACAGATTCGTATACGAAGGATTCTGTAGGATAGATCCGGTGGGATCCGGATTTCTTTAGGGCTAAGGCTGTTCCCAGGTGACCCTCAGCACCTCCTGATATGTGGTCTTTCCGGTGAGCAGTTTTTTTAAAGCATTGCCTCGAAGCGAAACCATCCCCTCTGCTTTGGCTTGATCGCGAATGGTTTCTATATCGATAGTGGCGTTTGTCATTTTTTTCAACGACTCCGAATAAGGAACCACTTCGAAAATACCGGTTCTCCCATGATAACCGGTGCCCCGGCATTTCTGACAACCCCTGCCCCGATAAAGTGTTATTCGTCCGTTTTTTTCAACATTCAGTCCCATGGTCCTCAACTCCGCCGTCTCCATATCAAAGGATTCCATGCAGTGGTTGCAAATCTTTCGAACCTGCCGCCTGAACCGCATTTTCAGCAGTCTCGAGATCTCTCATCTCCCCGATCATGATGATGTCCGGGTCCTGCCTTAATATATTTCTCAGGATCGTCGCAAACGCAATTCCGATCGCCGGTTGAACCGCAATCTGGTTAAACTCCTCGCACACCATCTCGATGGGGTCTTCTATGGTTGTAATATTAACCTCAGGCGTATAGAGATCTTTGAGCGTTGAATAAAGGGTGGTCGATTTGCCGCTCCCCGTGGGACCACAGACCAACACAATTCCATGGGGCATATTGATAAATTTATTGTAACGAATCAAATCCGTGGATGTAAAACCGAGCTTTTCCAGATCCTGAAAAAGTACATCCGGGTCCATGATCCG
>JAFCZV010000133.1 GCA_019314155.1 Deltaproteobacteria bacterium | reverse complement strand
TTGATCTTGGCACCCCGGACAACGATACCCTTCTCGTTCTTTTTCACCACTTTCAGGGAAAGATAAGGGTCTGGCCAATCCAGGGTTTTCTTGTCCCTCCTTCCCCTGGGTTCAGTCAAAGCGCCGGCAACAGAAAGATCCTTTTCCTGAACCATCTTGAGAAATTCCATAAAACGCGGGTGATATGCCGTACCCAGATCATGATCCATTTCCCAGGTGGTGCCGGCCAGGGCATGGAAGGCATCGTAGCCCACACAACGGTATATGCAGGTTCCCAGCCTTTCGGCCGTAAATGTTCCTGCCTCAGCTTTCCTGACAAGATCCTCTCTGCTGGTGCTCACGTGGGTGTAGCGATTAACCGGGCCGTCAATAATCGGTGAGTAGCAAGACATGATGTCTTTGTACTCCGGATCCAGGGCCCATCGATAACTGGCCTTGTTGGACTCGACAACGGTTCGGGTGTTGGGGTTCTCGAGAACATTCTCCACCCGCTTCCCGTTCATGTAAACCCTGGGTTTCATATTCTTCAGGCTCTCTTCAAACTGCTCGGGAGTCATTAAAGTCATTGGATCCTCCATTTTTTTAAAGCGTTCGGATGGGCTGGAAACAGATCTATCGGCAATTTATTGCCCTAAGGGCTCGCGCGAAAATGAGCGAAAGTCGAGGATGCCCTTCAGTGAAATAGGCTTTGCATTTCACAGTGCACGCAAATTTGAGGCATCAAGGGCATAGCCGTTGTATAGTCGAGTCAAGTCCGTCCTATGACCGATCAGAGTTTCTGCATCAATCGACGATCTCAAGCATGTACCTTTTCCGAGCCTTTCCAGAAGCTGCGTTCAGTACAACCCGGATTGCATTGGCTGTTTTGCCGTGTTTACCAATGATCTTCCCGATATCGCTCTTGGCGACGCTAAGTTCCAATACGGTTGTTTGGGCAGTTTCAATTTCCGTAACCTGTACCTGTTCCGGATCGTCAACCAGTTCTTGTGCAATTCGAATTAATAGATCTTTCATGGATTCAGTCCCCTCATGGTGAAAATAGCGACAATTAAGAAATATCTATAAAAAATGCATGCATGGTACTTATGCTTTAGCATAAATCGCTGTAATAAAGGACGTGCCAGAATTTCAGATCTTTTTTTAAAAATTATCCGTTTTCGGGTTCCGGCTTTGCCAACGCACCAAACTTTTTTCTTCTCGCCACCAAGGCACCAAGACCTGCCCGCCATCGGCTTCGCCTTAAGCGAGGCGAGCGGGTCTTTGTGCCTTGGTGGCAAACATTTCTTGGTTCTCTCCGAGCCGGAGGCCGGCCCGTCCGCCATACTCCGCTTGGCAGGAGGCCGGTTTGTCCGGGTTAGGGTTCACGGTATTTTTGTTGGAGTGCAAAATCTCCGATGACAAGGGCCGCCATACATTCAACGATGGGCACAGCCCGAGGGACCACGCAGGGGTCGTGACGTCCCTTTGCTTCAAGAACCGTTTCCTTGCCTTCAAAATCCACAGTTTTCTGCTGTATGCCGATGGTGGCGGGTGGTTTGAAGGCCACTCGAAAAACAATCGGCTCACCGTTGGTAATGCCGCCCTGGACACCACCGCTGAAGTTGGTTATTGTGCCCAATTTTTCGCCTTTTAAAACAAAGGGATCATTATGCCGGGATCCCGACATTCGGGTACCGGCAAAACCTGAACCGATTTCAAATCCTTTGGTTGCCGGTATGGAAAGCATCGCATGGGCAAGCTTGGCCTCAACTTTATCAAAAACCGGCTCACCCAAACCCGACGGCACATTACGGCATACACACGTCACCGTACCGCCGATGGAGTCGTTTTTGTCCCGAACGTCATCGATGCATTGAATCATTCTATCTGCCGCAATCCTGTCCGGACATCGCACAATCGTTTGATCGACATCTTCCCTTGAAATCCCATCCACATCGATAAAAGGTGCCTCAACGTCTCCGACGGATTGCACCCAGGCGACTATTTCTATCCCGAATGTTTCAAACAGAAACTTATCGGCAATTGCACCTGCAGCAACACGGCCAACAGTTTCACGGGCACTGGATCTGCCTCCGCCGCTTGCCGACCGGATTCCGTATTTCATCTGATAGGTGTAATCTGCGTGTGAGGGACGCGGAACAAATTGCATGGCGTCATAGTCGCCGGGTTTCTGATCCTTGTTTGCCACAAGCAGAGCAATGGGCACCCCCAAGGTCTTACCGTTTTCGACACCGGATAAGATCGTTACCCGATCGGGTTCCTCCCGCCTGGTAGTCAACTTACTCTGTCCGGGCCGTCGACGATCGAGCTGCCGTTGAATATCTGCTTCAGAAAGGTTCATTTTGGAAGGGCAACCGTCAAGAACCGCACCCACGCCTTTGCCGTGGGATTCGCCGAACGTCACAACTTTCAACAGGGTGCCGAATGTACTGGACATGTTTCAAATCCTCTTAGTTTGTGTCCATCCATAAATTGCCGTATGGACGATGGGAGAGCTCCGGGTGCATCTATTCTTGGTTTGCGTGACACCCGTTTTTATATCAAGAAACCATTGTACATGTCAACTTTTGGCCAAATTCGGAATCAATCTCCAGAGAATCAAAAACATAAACCAGATTGTTGAGGCATTGTAATACGAAATAAATATGCTTGTCTTCGAGAATGAGGCCGCCAATAAAAAACCCCGGTTTTTCAAATTCGCCGGCAAGTTCCTGTGGACAGGGGTCAGAAAGATTAAGGCAACCTCAACGTTGCAAAAGTCGAGGATGCCTCAGATCTCCGACATCACCTCCATCGATTTTAGTCTCTGTTTGCTATCGTCTGGCTCTTGACTGCTCTGCTTTATCGGTAAATCCAAGTTTTTCCGGCAGAGCATCGGTCACGAAGACCTGATTCTCATTTGTTTATCCCCACCCAGGTACAGGTTCAGAGAGTGTGCTTCCCCGTTTTACTTTGGTGTCTACGTGTCTGGTCATTTCAACGACTTAGTAGTACGGGAGCCGCGGTCTTCTCCAATGTTTATTACAGGCCAATCCTCTCGACATATATCAAAATAGCGCTGAACAAAGAGGCACTATGGCCAATTTGAACATATGCCTCCTCTTGGGTCAATAGTCGCTTCTCGTCTTCGATTTGATACCCTTTTTGAATCGAAAGGTTGGCGATCCTTGCGATTTGCTTTGCCAAATCTTCTTCGGACCTTATTTTTATGGGATAAATTTTGATCTTATCCACATTATCGAAAACCTCATCATTAATGATACCATCTGTGGTCGAATGGTTTTTACGATTGTATGCATTATACAAGGTATTGTGAAGCGGCTGGGAAAGATCGCCGACATAATGCGCACAAAAGGCAAGATGATACTCACCGTATTTCCCTTTATGCTTTTTTTTCAAATAATCTCGAATTGAAGCGATTATCGCACCATAGAGATGGCCCGTAATATCGGTTTTTTTATTATATTTTTTTATCTGCCGGAGCACTATTTCAGGCATTACAATTGTTTCTCCGGGGTTGCTCACATAGTGATTGGGTCTTTCTTTTGCCATGGCTTTTGTTTTTATCATATCAGCACCTGCAGAGTTGTACCATTTCTTGTACCCCGCTGCTTTCGCGATGGCCATATGGGTTTCATCATGCCATGGGTATGAATTACCTGTAAAACTGATGATTAAGAATATGGCAAGGATTGTAATGATCGAATATTTTGCTTTCATTTCATCATTTCCATGTAATGTACCTTCGGCGACATTTTCACCCTAATTGAGCGTAAACAAAACGGGAAGGATGTTTTATTTTTTAATATGTAAGCCATTTTGGAAGTTCAGATACGTATTCATAACTCACCGCTATCTTTCATTTTTTGAATCTCTTCTTCTCTTAATGCACGCTTAAAATATTTCTCGGTCACCGTTAGCGGCAAATTGTCTCTAAATTCAATAAATTTGGGAACCGCATAAGCGGCCAATCTTTCCCGACAGTAATCGATGATATCCTGTGGCCCTATCTTTCCTTTATAATCATCTTTCAATCTAACAAAAGCCTTTATTCTCTCGCTCCCCGGTCTTTTGGAATCAGGAATACCAATGGTCACGGCCCCGGCTACCGCAGGATTTTGAAACAAAAGGTCGTCAATTTCTATGGAGTATACTTTCATCCCGGAAATGTTGATCATATCCTTGATTCGGTCTACCACATAAAAATAACCTTTCTCATCCATCTTGCAAAGATCACCGGTTCTCAGCCACCCGCCGTCTTCAAGGCCGGAACCCTGCTCCGGCCAGTAGCCCTTCATCATTTGGGGGCCCCTTAGCCAGAGTTCACCGACATCACCAAAAGGAACCTCTTTTCCTGTTTCCGGATCAACCAATTTTACCTCGGTATCGGGTACGGGGATTCCAACCCCGGGTATGGTCGAAGGTGCAAACCGGGTGATTTTCGAAAAGACGCTGATATTAATATGGCTGATGCATTCCGTAAGACCATAGCCTTCCGATACCGGCATCTTAATTTTTTCTTCGATTTTTTTAGCCACTTCCGTGGGAAGGGGAGCTGCTGCCGAGACAACCATCACCGGCATTCGTTTAACTTTTGTTTTTGATTGAGCTAAATTTAAAAGCTGGGTGGGAACCATGCATATCAGAAACGGGCGATATTCATTCATCAATTGAACAATCATTTCTGTATCCCTTGGATCCGGGACTAAAAACACTTTCAGTCCCCAATAGATGCACGATTGCATCAAATAATGTCCATAGGAATGAAAAATGGGGATCGGCAGTAAACTTGAAGCTCTCCCTCTGTAGGCGGGGAACGGGGCCATCATCCATGGGAGCCCCTGAAGGATACTGGCCATCCTCTGAAAGTGGGTGATCATCACGCCCTTTGGCTTTCCGGTCGATCCACCGGTAAACGCCAGAACAGCAAGATCTTCTGCGGGATCGATTTCAACCTCCGGCGCTTTGGGCTCATGATCTGCAATCAATTTTCTAAAACTATACGTTCCTGGAATCTCTTTTATCTCTTCGGATTGGCCGGGAGAATAATCTTCCACCGAAGTGACAATAATGTTTTTAAGCCGGGTTTTTTCTTTCACGGAATCGATTAAATCCAAGTTCATATCGAGGCAAAAAATTGTTTCAGCGCCCGATTCTCCTGCCTGACGTATTAACTCGGGTGCTTTTAAGAGTGGACTGCTGGGGACAAGGGTCGCACCGGCTTTAAGAACGGCAAAATCACTGATGATAAATTGAGGACCGGTGGGAAGAAAGACGATGACGGTATCCCCTTTTTTAACGCCGAGATTCATCAATGCGTTTGCCAATGAATCTACCTGACGCTTCAGCGTTCGATACTTCATGCGATTCCCAAAATAATCAAACGCATACTTTCCGGGAAATTTTTCTGCGGCTTCGTCTAAAATTGAAAATAAAGGCTTTACGGGGTAATCGATGGTGGTTTTGAGTTTAAACGCTCCGATCTTATAACTCTTCAGCCAGGGTTTATCCGCATAAGAGGTCATTTTGCTTCACCTCCATAAATGTGTCCGATGACGTCATCCAGTCCTAATTCACTCAGTTTTTCCGGGGTTGGTTTGCCGGTGGCCTTATCCCATCCACGAAATTCATAATAAGGATCCAAGAGAATATCCAGGTTATTGACATGCCCCTCGGCCGGGCCCTCCGGAAGGGGGTCCTCCAATAATCTTTTCGGCAGTGTATCGTCCGCACGAGTGAGTCCTTCTCTTATATTGAAAGCCCTTTCCAGATTGTAAATTCTTTCGCCAATTTTCCTGAACTCATCGACGCCGAAATCCCAGCCGGTA
>JAFCZV010000132.1 GCA_019314155.1 Deltaproteobacteria bacterium | reverse complement strand
CTGAATTATTTTTAAAACAAAATTAGGAGGTAACTAAATGCCAAGTTTCGTAATTACCGAAAAATGCGATGGCTGCAAAGGCGGGGACAAGACCGCGTGCATGTACATTTGCCCCAACGACCTGATGGTTCTGGAACCCAATGAAATGAAGGCTTACAATCAGGAGCCTGATCAGTGCTGGGAATGTTTTTCATGCGTCAAGATCTGCCCAACGCAGGCAATCGAGGTCAGGGGTTATGCCGACTTTGTACCGCTGGGAAGCAGCATTATGCCGATGCTTGGAACCGAGGACGTAATGTGGACCTGTAAGTTCAGAAACGGAACCATAAAACGCTTTAAGTTCCCCATCCGGACCACACCGGAAGGCACCGCCAATGCTTACTTGGATCTTGCAGGCAAGGACCTTGACAGTGAACTGCTCTCCACCGAAGAGGCGGACGGATTTGAGATGCCCAAACCGCTGGCTACGGTCTAATCTGATTACAGTTTGGTGAATCGAGTAAAATGATCAAACATGATTACATTATATTAAGGAGGATGTAATATGGCATTACCAAATAAACCTTTGGGTGAAATAAAGGCTGAAAAGGATCCTGAAGTTGAAGAGCGTGAAGTTGACATTCTAATTGTGGGCGGCGGAATGGCTGCCTGTGGAACTGCTTTTGAGCAAAAAAAATGGGCACCTGACGCGAAAATCCTGCTGGTGGACAAGGCCGCTCTCGAACGCAGCGGTGCTGTTGCCCAGGGGCTTTCAGCAATTAACACCTACATCGGCGAGAATACGGTCGATGACTATGTCCGCATGGTCCGCAACGACCTCATGGGGATTGTCCGTGAAGACCTTATCTTTGACCTGGGCTGTCACGTAGATGATTCCGTATTTCTGTTCGAGGAATGGGGCCTTCCCATGTGGAAAATGTCGGATGACGGAAAGAAGCTCGACGGGAAAAAAGGCCTGAAGCAAGGTACTCTGAAAGGCGGCGCTAAACCGGTTCGTACAGGTAAATGGCAGATCATGATCAACGGTGAGTCCTACAAAAGGATTGTTGCAGAAGCCGCAAAACTGGCTCTGGGTGATGACAATATCCTGGAGCGTGTCTTTATTGTTAGACTTCTTCTGGATGCCAATGAGGAAAACCGGATCGCCGGTGCGGTCGGTTTTTCGGTTCGTGAGAACAAAATCTACATCATCAAATGCAATACCATGATGGTGGCCTGCGGCGGCGCGGTCAACATTTATCAGCCCCGCAGTGTGGGTGAAGGAAAAGGACGTGCATGGTATCCGATTTGGAACGCAGGTTCTACCTACACCATGTGCATGGAAGTGGGCGCAGAGCTTTCAATGATGGAAAATCGATTCACCCCATCCCGTTATAAAGACGGTTATGGTCCTGTGGGTGCATGGTTTCTGTTGTTCAAAGCCAAAACACTCAACGGTCTGGGCGAAGGTTATGTGGGCAGTGATGTGGCCAAGGCGGAGCTTGAGAAGTATGCGCCTTATGGAACAGCCGCTATTACACCAACCTGTCTCCGCAACCACCTGATGCTCGTTGAGATGAAAGAAGGCCGCGGTCCGATTATGATGGATACGATTACCGCTCTTAAAGACTTGGGTGCAGAGGTCAGCAAAAAAGAGTTTAAAGCGCTTGAGTCAGAAGCCTGGGAAAACTTTCTCGATATGACCTGCGGTCAGGCCAACCTCTGGTGCGGAACCAATACCGAGCCGGACAAGAAAAACTCCGAGATCATGCCCACCGAGCCGTATCTGCTGGGATCCCATTCCGGCTGCTGCGGTCTGTGGTGCTCCGGACCTGATTTTGACTGGGTGCCCGAATCTTACAAGATTCGCTACAAAGACAAGGTTTACAACCGTATGACCACGGTTAACGGTCTGTTTACAGCAGGTGACGGTGTGGGATGTTCAGGCCATAAGTTCTCGTCAGGGTCTCATGCCGAAGGACGGATGGCCGCCAAGTCCATGGCCAGATTTGTCCGTGACAATGCTGACTTCACACCGGCCATTAGCCAATCCAATGAAGAACTGGTAGATATAATCTATAAACCGGTAAGACTGTTCCTCGAACATTGTGATTATACCACTGCCATCGATATCAACCCCAATTATCTCAAACCCGACGGGATGACCTATCGTCTCATGAAAGCAACCCACGAGTATGGCGCGGGTACGGCAACCTTTTATACAACCAACAACACATCGCTTGAAATGGTAATGGAAAAGCTCGATTTGATGCGCGAAGACTGCGAAAAGCTGGCTGCCGGTGATCTTCACGAACTGATGCGCTGCTGGGAAATCTTCCATCGTATCTGGACGGTTGAATCTCACCTGCGTCACATCCAGTTCCGAAAAGAGACTCGCTATCCGGGATTCTATTACCAGACCGACTTTCCGGGTCAGGATGATGAAAACTGGTTCTGCTTTACCAATTCCAAGTATGATCCCAAGGCAGAAACCTGGGATATATTCAAGAAAGATTATATCAAGATCATCACTGATTAATGCTGAATCAGTTTTAGCCTAATCTGATACGCCTCCAGGCGTCTTTGAGACGCCTGGAGGTTTTTATTAATTTGATATCGTTTTTTTAAACCCCTGAACTTCAGAACTTCTGACACGCAGGAATTTGGGTGGTATCCAGGGATCTTTCATAGTATTAAACTTGATGTAATGGACTGCTGAAAATATCGGATGAAATTATAGGAAAATCAAGCTGTTCCATTCGATGCATCACTCTATCACTTCATCACTTCATCACTCCCTCTGGACACCATCACTCAATTATCCAAATAATATTTTGGGCCCAATGCAGGCTCGATGACGGTCAGGATCACTGAATTTATATTGTACGGAGGGATAGCATGACAGAAAACAAAGCAGCCCCTTCAAACGGGAGCATTTTGGTTGTTGGAGGAGGGATAAGCGGGTTGACCACGGCCCTCGAAGCTGCCGAAGTCGGGTACGACGTGTTTTTGGTGGAAAAAAATCCTTACTTAGGCGGAAGAGTGGCACAGCTAAATAAATATTTCCCCAAGCTATGCCCTCCAAGTTGTGGTCTGGAAATCAATTTTCGAAGGATAAAGGATAATCCAAAAATAAGTGTTTTTACACACGCTGAGGTTGAAAAGGTCGAAGGCACACCGGGGAGTTATGAGGTTGCAGTTAAGTTGAGACCCAGATATGTCAATGAAAATTGTACCTGCTGCGGTGATTGTGAAGCGGCCTGCGAAACCGAGATTTCCAGTGATTTCAATTTTGGAATGAATAAGATCAAAGGGGCGTATCTGCCGTTTGAAATGGCGTTTCCGGCCCGTTATGTAATTTCTCCTCAGATCATCGGAACCGAGGATGCCCAAAAATGTAAGGAAGCATGTAAATACGATGCAGTCGATCTTGAAATGGAAGCCGAATCCTTGAACCTCCGGGTCGGGGCAATCGTCTGGGCCACAGGGTGGGAGCCTTATGACGCCACCAAGATTGACAATCTCGGGTTCGGCCAGTATCCGAATATTATTACCAACATGATGATGGAAAGACTTGCGTCTCCCAATGGGCCGACCAAAGGGAAAATTACCCGTCCGTCGGACGACAAGGAACCGGAGAGTATTGCCTTTGTTCAGTGCGCCGGTTCGAGAGATGAAAATTATCTTCCCTATTGTTCCTATATCTGCTGTATGGCCTCTTTGAAGCAGGCCACCTACATTAGGGAAGCCTACCCGGACGCCAAGGTATATATCTTTTATATCGATATCCGGTCACCGGGCCAGCGATATGAAAAATTTTATCAGACCATCAAAGAAGATGAGAATGTCTTTTTGATCAAGGGTAAGGTTGCAGAGGTCAGTGAAGATCCGAATACCGGCAATGTGACCGTGGTTGCAGAAAATGCCGTTACAGGAGAAAAGGTGAAGCAAACCGTTGAAATGGCAGTCCTTGCCACCGGCATGCAGCCGACAGCCGCTACGGACAAACTGCCGGCCGATCTGAAATATAATGAAGACGGCTTTATCATTAATGATTTTGAAAAAGGCGGGATGTTTGCCGCTGGATGCGCCAATAAGCCGGCAGATGTAGTTTCATCGAACCAGAATGCCACCGGCATGGCCCTTAAAGCGATTCAAACCCTGGTGAAGAGGTAGGAGGTTATCCATGGATAAAAAATATGGTGTATATATCTGCACAGGTTGCGGCATTGGAGATGCCCTTGAAATGGAAGAGCTGTGCGAAGTTCCCGAAGAAGAGGGTCTTCCGGTTAAAACTCATTCTTTCCTGTGCGGAAAGGAAGGGGTTGAGCTTATCAAGAAAGATATCGCCGATGATGGTATCAACACACTGGTTATCGCCGCCTGTTCACTCCGGGTTAATTTTGATGTCTTCAACTTTGACGGCTGTATTATTGATAGGGTTAATTTGAGGGAGCAGGTGGTCTGGTCACATCCCAGGTCGGAATATCCGAGGCTCACGGAGGAGCAAAAAGACGACGAAGAACATTTTGACAGCCTTCAGATGCTGGCCGAAGATTATCTGAAAATGGGAATGGCCAAGGTCGCAAAAATCGACCTGCCGGAACCGTATCAACTGGAAACCTTGAGCAAAAAGATTCTGGTTATCGGCGGGGGCATCACAGGGATTTCAGCGGCTCTGGATGCAGCCAAAACCGGTTATGAAGTAACCATCGTTGAGAAAGAATCATCCATTGGGGGATATGCAGCTAAAATTCGCAAACAGCTGCCCATTCAAGATCCTTATGAGGCGCTTATTCCGCCGGTCATAGAGGACAAAATCAAAGAACTTGAAACCTATGACAATATTTCCGTCAAAACAAACACAGTGGTTGCACGTCTCGCAGGTGAGCCCGGGGATTTTATCGTGACACTGAAAAAGCCTGGCGAAAAGATCGAGTTTGATGTGCCGTTCCCCCTGCCGGAAGAGATGAAATTCGATGAAAACGGCAAAGAGCTGGATGTTGAAGATCAACATAAACGCTACCTGGAGTACAACGAGGGAAGGGTCGATATTCTCCAATTTGATCCGGATGGTGAAAAGTTCGGTGCCGTGGTGCTTGCTGCAGGATGGCGACCCTTTGAACCTGAAGGTGATGAACTTGAACATCTTGGATACGGAGCATTCCCGGATGTCGTTACCAACCAGAAGTTTGAGGAGATGGCGGCCAAAGGCAAGATCGTCACCTCGGACGGAAAAGAAGCCAAATCGGTTGTTTTCGTTCAGAGTCCCGGCAAGGGAGACGATGATTCCGACTTTGACTATTGTGGTTCGGTCACCAGCATGGTTGCTCTTAAGCAGGCCAAATACGTATGCGAAGATTATGAAGACGGTAAAGCCTATATCTTTTATCAGCACATGCGGACCCCCGGTCTGATGGAGAACTTTTACAAAAATCTTCAGGAGACCGAAGGGATCTTTTTGACCAAAGGTGAAGTCATCAGTGTATCCAAAAACGGTGACGGCATGATCGTCGAAGCCGATAACACCCTGCTGGGAGAAAAGGTCAAAGTCCGGGCCGATATGGTGGTTTTGGCAACCGGTATGGTTCCTGCTACGGTGGATGACCCGGTGGTCAACATGGCGTATCGTCAGGGCCCGGCGTTTCGCGATATCGGTCTTTTTGACGGCTTTTGCGATTCCAATTATATATGCTTTCCCTATGAAACACAGCGAACCGGCATTTATGCGGCCGGAGCTATTAGACGCAGCATGACCATTGAAGAGTCCATTGAAGATGCAACAGGAGCGGTCCTTAAGGCCATCCAGTGCATTGAATCAGTAAACCGCGGTGTTGCCGTCCATCCGAGGTCCGGAGA
>JAFCZV010000131.1 GCA_019314155.1 Deltaproteobacteria bacterium | reverse complement strand
GACTGAAGGCTGAAGTATATCAATCATCTCGCAACGCTCGAATTAAACCATTCAAGACCTTCTCTGTTTCGACAATCTTTGCTTCAAGCAGAGATGAATCCTGGTTGCGCAAGAGCCCCAAACGCTTCGACAAACTTAGCTGATTAACAGGTCATTAGGCTGAAGACCGAAGGTTGAAGTGATCTAACAGTCTTCAGTCTTCAGTCTACTCACCTACAAAATAATCTGCCTGACTGTCCCTAAAAGCCTTCAACCTTCAGTCTATCCACCTGAGTAGTTACTAACTTTTTACTTTTTACGGAACTATCAACAGGTCCGAAACTTTCAATATGGTTTTAACATACTGACTGCTGTGGTTGTAGTGATAAATGACCTTGTAAGCTTTTTTCCGGTCTATTCCGGAATGCCATCCGTAATGTTTAAGATAACTGGCGATACTGGTTATGGCATCTGCATGGTTAAAAACATCGATACGGCCGTCACCGTCACCGTCTCTGGCAAAAATAATAACGTTGCTCGGCATAAACTGGGGAATGCCCATGGCGCCTGAATAGGATCCTAAAACGGCCGTGGGATCCATATTCACCTGAGCGGTATAGGTTAAAAAAGCCTTGAGTTCATTGTAGGCCCAGGTCGATTTTCTTGCCACCCACTTTTCCAACTGTTCCCGGGTAACCCCTTTTGATTTCGAAACGTTTTGCCAAAACATATCCCGCACATCAGGGTCTGCAAGGGCAGCTATTGTGGAGAGGGTATTCAATATGGACGGCCCGCCGAGAAAGGTCCCCAAACGAGTTTCCACCAGAAGGATGGCCGTAATAATTTCTTTGTCGACACCGTATTCCTTTTCGGTCCTTTCCAACACCGCTTGGTGGTTTTCCATATATTTCAATGCACGCTTGATGGATTTTTTACGGGTAAACTGATCGTAGTTCAGTCGCGACTCCCGATGGACCAAAAAACGGGAAACCCCTTTGCCCTCAAAATAGACCCCGGGCTTGTTGTACAATTCGGTGATCCCGGCAGAATCGAACCCGTCGCTTATCAATCTTTTTTGGAGGGATTCAAAATAGCGGTGTTTATTTTCCACGCCAACCGCGTTTTGCGGCAAAACAATGGAATTCAGCATCAAAAAACTGAAAAAAAAGGCGATGTATTTGCCCCAATTCATTTTATTTAGAAGCATTTGAATCCGTCACTTCGTTCAAGTTATGAAGATGTTATCTTTTCTATATAGGGATCTCGCTACGTTTTCGTTTTGTAAATGTCGCCAGGTTTCTGTAGCCGGCGGACAGGATCATGGGCAATGCCCGTTCATAGTGTTGTCCTACATCTGCCGGTTTGTGGGCATCCGAACCCAGGGTAATACTGATTCCCTTTTCATGACATTTTCTGATTATATCCAAAGACGGATACGGTTTTTGGATCGGATGGTTGTATCCGTTGGTATTAACCTCCACAGTCAGATCTTTTTCTTTAATTTTTGACAGTATTTCATCGACCGCCCGCTCAAAAGACCTCGAAGGTTTTCGACCAAATTTTTTTACGAGATCGATATGACATATCACATCGAAATAAGTATAATCCAGCATCTTTTCAAGCTGTTCGAAATAGAGGCCAAAAACGTAATCGGTATCTTTTTCTCCGAAACACCAGGACGAACGGCGGCTCACGACGTCCATCCCCCCCGGAAAATGCAGCCCGGTTGCGATAACATCGAATGCATAGGTCCCGACAACCTCCTGAAAAAGGCCGGTATGATCCGGATTAAAATCGATCTCGAGACCGACCTTTATATTTAGGGCATGTCGATATTTTTGCTTTAAAACCCGGACGGCCTGGAAATAATAAGGAATTTCTTTAACCGTCATGGAAAGCCCTTTTTCCGCCGCCTGAACGGTCAGGTGATCCAGAAAACAGATCTCCCCAATCCCCGAATCGGCGGCACTTCGGATATATTGCTCCATACTGCCCGAAGCATGGTTGCAAAACAAGGTATGTAAGTGGTAATCGATCATACGGTTATCGGACCGGTTAAACAGGACACGGGTTGATCCGATTTAAATGACATGGTATGAATTCTCTTGTCAATCAATAGAAACCGTTTACACGATTTTATAAAATGCGGCAAGGTCGCACCACTTGTTAAATCACCGAACAATTAAGGTCATTTAGTTCAGTATGGTGAAAAAAACGTCAAAAACGATATTTTCATGTCAGGCATGCGGATATCAAACGCCCAAATGGATGGGCAAATGCCCGGATTGCGGGGAATGGCAGTCGTTTGTGGAAGAAATCCGGTCCGGCAAACCCGGGCAACGGGGTCGCCGGGTTTTATCTGCTTCGCAGCCAAAACCGGTCCCCATCGACGCCGTTGAGCTGGAGCCGGAAGATCGCCTTTTAACCGGAATCAGAGAATTCGACCGCGTCTTGGGCGGCGGCCTTGTTTCCGGAACCCTTGTCCTCATCGGCGGAGATCCGGGAATCGGCAAATCTACCCTCATGATTCAGGTACTGCACGGTATTGCGGAAAACGGTCGTAAAGTATTGTATGTTTCCGGTGAAGAATCGGTTCGCCAGATGAGAATGCGCAGCCAAAGGCTGTCCGCATTATCCTCCGATTTGCTGGTGGTTTCAGAAAACGACATGGAATCGATTCTCCAAATGGCGGAATCTGTTAAACCGGACGTGATGGTGATCGACTCCATCCAGACCATGTACAGCCCGGAACTAACCTCCGCACCCGGGAGTGTTACCCAGGTTCGGGAATCCGCCATGCAGCTTATGCTCATGGCCAAAAAGACCGGGACGCCCATATTTCTGGTGGGACATGTCACCAAGGACGGCGCCATTGCCGGACCGCGGCTTCTGGAGCATATGGTCGATACGGTCCTTTACTTTGAAGGTGACCGGAACCACGTATTCAGGATTCTGAGGGCAGTAAAGAATCGATTCGGGTCGACCAATGAAATAGGCGTGTTTGAAATGAATGAGAACGGCCTGAATGAAGTTGCCAACCCTTCTATTTCTTTCCGAACGCCCTGAAAACGCCCCCG
This sequence comes from Deltaproteobacteria bacterium, assembly GCA_019314155.1. Lineage (GTDB taxonomy): Bacteria > Desulfobacterota > Desulfobacteria > Desulfobacterales > UBA11574 > JAAXQD01. The sequence continues at coordinate 5,839 of JAFCZV010000131.1, read as the reverse complement.
GGTCGGTGGTGACGGCCAGCATGGAGGGAACACGACCGATTCTCGTTGAACTGCAGGCCCTTGCAAGCAGTACCAGTTTCGGCAACCCCCGGAGAACCATCCTGGGCATCGATCAAAACCGGGTCGCGTTGCTGGTAGCTGTGATGGAAAAAAAATTGGGGCTGCATCTAATGGGACACGATATCTTTATCAATGTCGCCGGCGGCGTCAAAATCGATGAACCTGCCGTCGACATGGGGATTGTATCTGCCGTAGCCTCGAGCTTTTTGGACCGGCCCATTCATAAAGGGACCCTGATATTTGGTGAAGTCGGTCTGACCGGCGAAATCAGAGGCATCGGCCATGTTGAAATTAGGGTTGCCGAAGCAAAAAAAATGGGGTTTAGTAGGTGTCTTGTGCCCCAAAGCAATCTGAAACGAATGACGAAAATAAAAGGGATTGAACTCATCGGTGTAAAAACCGTATCGGAAGCTATCGAGAATCTGTTCTAAACCAAATTTTAATATGAAACGATCCGGAACAAAACATAACCGGTGGCAGGATCACTATTCTCAACGGGCAAAAAAGGAGCGATTCCCGGCCAGATCTGTATATAAACTCAAGGAAATACAAAAAAAATATGGTCTGATAAAAAAGGGAAATAAAATTCTGGACCTGGGCTGTGCACCAGGGTCATGGCTTCTCTATGCAGCCGATTTGACCGGAAACACGGGACAAGTGATCGGCATCGATCTTGTGCCGGTTAAGATCCACGTCCCGTCCCATGTAAAAATATATACCGGCGACATTCTCTCCATGGACGAGGCGTATTTCAGCTCCCTGGGTCAAGACTTTAATGTTGTTATGAGCGACATGGCCCCATCGACCACCGGCAACAGACTCGTGGACAGCACCCGGTCTTTTAATCTGTGCCAAATGGCACTCACCGTTGCTCAAACCACCCTGAAAACCGGTGGATCGTTTGTCTGCAAGATATTTCAGGGAGAAGATTTCAAGAAATTTTCAGATTCGGTCAAAGCTGTTTTTAACAGACACAAGATTTTTAAACCGCAAAGTACCCGAAAGGTCAGCAAGGAAATTTATATTATCGGATTCGGAAAAAAATAGGAGGAAGATATGTCAGGACACAGCAAGTGGTCTTCCATAAAGCACAAAAAAGGGGCAACAGATGCCAAACGGGGAAAGATTTTCAGCAAGCTCATCAAAGAGATTACGGTGGCGGCACGCATGGGCGGTGGGGACCCCTCTGCAAACCCCAGGCTGCGGACCGCCATCCAGGCTTCAAAAAACGAAAATATGCCCAAAGACAACATTGAACGGGCCATTAAAAAAGGGACCGGTGAGCTCGAAGGGGTCAATTATGAGGAAAGTGTCTACGAAGGGTACGGCCCCGGCGGTGCGGCCATTTACATTGAGTCGCTTACGGATAACAAAAACCGGGCCGTGGCGGATATCCGTCATATTTTAACCAAGGCCGGCGGGAACCTCGGGTCCAACGGATGCGTTGCCTGGATGTTCGAAACAAAGGGGTATATTGTTGTGGAACACAATACTGTTGACGAAGATCTGTTGATGGAAACCGCCATCGATTCCGGTGCCGAAGATGTCCGAGAAGATGAGAGCAACTTCGAGATAATCACCGACCCACAGGATTTCGAGCAGGTAAAAACCGCCGTAGAAAACGAATCGATTCCTTACATCGTCGCGGAAATTACCATGCTTCCCCAGTCAACCGTGGACCTTGTGGGCAAAGAAGCCCAGCAGATGATCAAATTGATGGAGACCCTAGAAGATTGTGATGACGTACAAAAGGTTTACACCAACGCTGACATTCCCGAAGACATGGTCGTCTGATTCGTCCATTTACTGCGTTAGGGGTCACTTAGCATTTTTTTTGTGTTTTTTGCTGCAAAACTTTTTTCTTCTCGCCACCAAGGCACCATGACACTAAGATAAAATCCTTGGTGCCTTGGTGGCAAACATTTCTTGGGGTCTACTTCGACAGGGACAGCTCGATCATTTTTTGAACCGCTTTAAAAGCCGGTTGCCGTATATTTTCAGGCACCTTGACCTCTCCTTCCATTAATTCGAGGCTCCTGGCAATATCTTCAATAGAGATCTTTTTCATGTTTTTACACAACATCTTGATCGAAGCCGGGTAAAACAGCTTGTCAGGATTGGCTTTTTTCAAGGGATAAAGGAGCCCGACCTCCGTACCGACGATAAAGGCGGAAGTTTTAGATTCTTTTGCATATCGGATCATTCCCGAAGTGCTGCGGATAACATCTGCCAATTCGAGAACTTCCGGCCGGCATTCCGGATGGGCCATAAAGACAGCATCCGGATAGGTCCGCCTGGCATGGTTCACATCTTCGGGTTTGAGGCGATCATGGGTCGGACAATATCCGTCCCAGGTGTGTATCTTCTTCTTTATCTGAGAAGCGGCGTACAGGGCGAGATTTCGATCCGGCGTCATGAGTATCTCATCGGCATCCAGACTGTTTACAATATCGACGACATTGGCCGAGGTACAGCAAATGGTGGAAAGGGCTTTGACCGCTGCGGTGGAGTTGACATAGGTGACAACCGGCATGGGAGGGAGCTTGTCCAGCATGATTTGCAGCCCCACCGGTTCTATCATATCGGCCATAAGACATCCGGCATCTTCACGGGGAAGAAGGACGGTTTTGTCCGGAGACAGAATCGACGCAGTTTCCGCCATAAAATGCACGCCGCAAAAGACAATGACTTCGGCATCGGTTTGGGCGGCTTTGATGCTCAGCTCCAGTGAATCGCCGCAAAGATCTGCAAGATCCTGAATTTCCGGGGGCTGGTAGTTATGTGAAAGCATAATTGCGTTTCTTTTTTTCAACAAACTTCTGATTCTTTCCTTCATTTTTTTTCCTTTAGTTCTAATTTTTTTATATATTTTTCTTCATTCAACCCGAGACCTTTGAAAAGGGTCTCACTATTCGTCAAGATTCAACACCTCTACCCCTTCGGGCAATTTAAAACTGAACATGGAGTCGTCGATTTTTTTTCTAAACTGAATATCTCTAAAGACGATCAGGGTTTCATCGCCATATGAATTGACGGTAACAATTTTGACAACATCGAAAGTCTTCGTTGAAACGGACAGATAGATTACCGATACATCGAATGCTTTTTCCCTAGGTAAAAGCTTCAGTTTATAGTAGTCATTTCCAGTCTTTTTTTCAAGAGCAATACTGAATTTATTTTTGATCAGTTTCATATCGGAAAGAAAACTGAACCCTTTGCCGCCTTCGAAAAAAGAAGGTGCTTTTCCGATCATAACCTGATTGTCTTCAGGTCTGAATATCCATAAGGTTTCGTTGTCGGTCATAATAATTTGGCGGTCTGGCGTTTCATATTCCCATCGCATTTTCCCGGGACGTTTGAAAAAAGCTTTTCCAGATGCGCTATCCGTTATTTCCATGGCTTTTATGGTTGAAGTTTGGAAAAATTGTGCTGAAAATCCCGGAACCGAATACCGTTTTTCAATTTTTTCTATAATATCGTCCAGTGATAACCGGGAATCCTCCACTCGCGATGGGGGTTGGGCCGATACATTTTGGAACAATTCCGCCGAACCATAGAAAAATAAAAAAACAAACACCAGCCATACGGTGAGTTTGAACTTCATGGATTTATCTCCTGTTCCGGACATTCCGGAACCAAATTGAATATTGACGATTGAATATCTACGGAAATTATTCTTAAAATATTACAGGTCAATCCATGACCCCGTACTTTTTGAGCTTCTTATGAAGCGTTTTCCGTGTAATGCCAAGGCGCCTTGCCGCTTGGCTCTTATTGCCGTCCGTCTCTTTCAGCATCCGCAGAACAGCGGCCTTTTCAACCGCCTCCAGAGACAGGCTGTTCTCTTCTCCGTCAAAAACGGGCACGGCTTCAGTAAAGGACTGGGAACCATTCTGCATAATGGCAAAATCCTGTTCATCAAGATATTCCGTGCGGGTCAACACAACACCCCTTTCAACTGCATTCATGAGTTCACGAACATTGCCGGGCCAGTCATGCCGTATCAGTCGATCCATGGCCCTGGGGGTGAATCCCTTTATCTCTTTATTGTTCTTTTCGGAAAACATCTTGAGAAAATGCCGGGCAAGCAGTGGAATATCGTCTTTCCGTTCACTCAAGGGCGGAATTTCCAGACTGACAACGTTCAACCGATAGTACAAATCCTCACGGAACAGTCCTTTACGTTTCAGATCGACAAGGTCTCTGTTGGTGGCGGCAATGACCCTGACATCCATCTTGATTACTTCTTCGCCGCCTACACGGGTCAATTCTCTCTCCTGCAGTACGCGTAACAGTTTGACCTGCATGGTCAACGGCATTTCACTCACCTCGTCAAGAAACAGGCTCCCCTGGTGTGCCTGGTAAAAACGTCCTTCTTTTCTCCGATCCGCACCGGTGAAGGAACCTTTTTCATGCCCGAAAAGCTCTGATTCCAGAAGCGTTTCCGTAATGGCGGCACAATTGATCTTAATAAAGGGCCCCTCTTTTCTCGGGCTGTTGAAATGGATCATCCCTGCAATCAATTCCTTGCCCGTTCCGGACGATCCGGTAATCATTACCGTGGCTTCGGACGGGGCAACATGGGCCACTGTTTCCATCAGTCTCATCATGGCAGGGCTGCGGCCCACAATATTCTGCATGTCAAAATGCTTTCCGAGGTTTTCCTTGAGAATGCGATTTTCCTCTTTCAGCCGGGTGTGCTCCATGGCCCGTTCTATGGTCAGCCGAAGTTTGTCGAAATCGAGGGGTTTTGTGAGATAATCGTAAGCGCCTTTTTTCAGAGCTTCCACAGCCGTTTCAACCGATGAATACGCAGTCATGATGGTTACCGGTATGGCCGGATTGAACGCTTTTATCTCTTCGAGGGCTTCAAGGCCGCTGACCTTCAGCATTCTGACATCCATTAGAACCAGATCAAAAGGATGTTTCTGAACCGTTTCGATGGCGGTTGAACCGTCATCCGCCTCCACGACATCATATCCCCATCCCCCGATAAGGGTTCGCAACATGGTGCGATGGGTGCTGTCGTCATCAACAATCAATAGGGTTTTTTTATGTTTCATGGCTCATCTCTTTTCTGTATTCAGTTAGGCAATAAGATGATAGCGGTCGTCCCCTGGCCCAATCGGCTCTTCACCTTTATTTCCCCGCCGTGAGCCTCTACGATATTGTGAACGATGGCCAATCCCAAACCGGTGCCGGATGCTTTGGTGGTAAAGTAGGGATCGAAAATATGTGCAAGATCATTTTCGCTGATGCCGGTGCCGGTATCCGAGACCCGGATCTCAATGCCATCCTTTTTCATATTTTTTTCCAGCGTGACGGTCACGGTTCCTTCATTACCCATAGATTCGATGGCGTTCAGATACAGGTTCAGAAGGACCTGGTTGATCCTGTCCGAATCGAAAAACGCCGTGTCTATTTCAGGATCAAAGCGGGTTTTAATGTCGATTTTCGCTTCCGATGCCTGGCGTTCAATGAGTTTGAGAGAGTTTTTTAAAAAAGCTTCAATGGGGATCGATTTTCTCGATATTTTTATGGGCCGTGAGAATTCATGAAGCTGGCCCACAACCCGATTCAACCGGTCGACTTCCTGAATCATGAGGTTGGAGATCTGTTGGTTTTCCGGCACGTCATGGTATCTTTCCTTGAAGTATGTTGCAAAACCTTTGATGGAACTCAAGGGGTTCCGTATCTCATGAGAAACACCGGCGGCAAGTCTTCCCACAGATGCAAGACGCTGGCTCCGTGCAATCTCTTTTCTCAAGGAACGGACTTC
>JAFCZV010000130.1 GCA_019314155.1 Deltaproteobacteria bacterium | reverse complement strand
TATTATCTGGATTTTTGCCAAAAATACGGTTTTAGACAATCAGACACAAAAAGCCTGCCGCATTTTATAAAGAAACTGAAAGAGAAAAAACAAACCGATCTGCAACAAAAACAAGCTGCTGATGCAATATACATATATTATGGTGAAGAAACGGGACGTGAAGATAAGAATGCTTTATCTAAGACCAATAACAAGATAATATCAAGCAAAAATGCTGACCTTTATCCCTGATGCCGGAGAATACAGGCGGTATCATCTACATACGATTAAGAGCCGGACAATCAAAGAAGCCAAAAGTCCTTTACATCTGCCTTGAATCTGGGGCACCTTCGACTTTCATTCAAGCAGGTCTTTCTCCTGACTTTATCAACTGAGGGATAACCCATAGCGAAATTACCTCAAGGGCAATTCGACCTTTTGGCTTTGAGAAATGACGTTATTTTCGCCAGAATTCGGGTACGAGGAGGATGATCACCGTATAGATCTCGAGGCGTCCCAGAAGCATGCACCAGATGAGCACCCATTTGCCCAGGTAGGGTATCTGGGCAAAATTGTCCGTGGGACCGGTGGCCGCAACCGAAGAAATGGACGTCACAAGATCCACCCCCATGCCGGCGATGAGCACCGTGGAAAAAACGAACAGCCCCATGTAAAGTCCCATAAATCCCAGAACGCTCCGAACCACCCCTTCGGGAACCGCTCTACCCCCGATTTTTATCCGCTTCACCGCACGGGGATGAACCAGGGAAAAGAGTTCTTTGTAGCAGTATTTGAGATATAGCATGACCCGCAGGCATTTCATGCCCCCGCCGGTGGAACCCGCCGACGCCCCCAAAAACATGCACAGCAGCAGGATAAACTGGGACATGGCCGGCCATCGTTCGTAGTCGGCCGTGGCATAACCGGTGGTGGTCACAATGGAAACCACCTGGAATGCGCCGTACCGGAAGGCACGGCCCACGGTTTCGTACACCGTCCCATATACATTGAACGTCACGATGACAATCAGCAACAGAACCGTGCCCAGGAAAAAACGGCATTCCGAATCCCGCCAGAAGGCCAGGGGTTTTCCTCTGAGAAACTGGTAATGAAGCGAAAAGTTAATCCCGGCCAAAAGCATGAAAACAATCACTACCGTATCGAAATAGAGACTGTCAAAATGGGCGATGGACGCGTTTTTGGTTGAAAATCCGCCAGTGGGCATAGTGGTGAAGGCGTGGCACAGGGCATCGTAAAGATCCATGCCCCCCAGCAACAGAAAAAAAACCTGGACCAGAGAGATAAGCGCATAGACTTTCCACAGGATCTTGGCGGTGTCTCTGATCCGGGGCTTTAGCTTGTCCGGAACCGGACTCGGAACTTCGGCCTTGTACAGCTGCATCCCGCCTACGCCCAAAAAAGGAAGGATGGCCACCGACAGGACGATGATCCCCATCCCTCCCAGCCACTGGATAAAGCTGCGCCAGAATAGAAGTCCTTTGGACACGGCCTCTATGTTCGTTAAAATCGACGACCCGGTGGTGGTAAACCCGGAAACAGATTCAAAAAACGCATCAACGAAGGTGCTGAATTCAGATCCCAGATAAAACGGGAATGCTCCGAAAAACCCGATGGCCGTCCATCCTACGGCCACGATGGCCATCCCTTCTCGGTGGCTGATATGCTCCACCTTTTCCCGACGGAAGACAACCATGAGCGACAAGCCCGACGCCAGGGTGATTCCCATGGACTGCGCCAGGGGCATGACGCTCTGATCCGCGTAGTAAAGACCGAAAAAAAGGGGTAATATCATGCAGATCCCCAAAAACGAGATCAACATCCCGATGATGTTCAGGATAAAAGGCCACCGCATTTAAAAATACTCCAGTTTGACGGCGAGGATTTTTTCCACCTGGGGAATGGCTTCCTTTTTGGCGAAGATGATGATCCGGTCATTGGGCGCAATGACGCTCTCGCCCGTGGGGATAATGATCCTGTCCTCACGCATGATGCCGGTGACAAGAGCGCCTTTGGGAATGGCTATCTCCTTTAGGGGTTTGCCCACGATGTCCGATGTTTCCAGAGCCACGGCCTCCATCACTTCGGCCTGCTCGCCTTTGATGGATTTGGCCGCAAGAACTTTCCCCTTCCGAATGTGCTGCAAAATGGTGTTGATGGCAGAGAGTCTCGGGCTCACCACCTGCTCTAAGCCAATCATCGACATCAGGGGAAAGTAGCTGAACTTGCTGATCTTGGTTATGATTTTGGACGCACCCATCCGCTTGGCCAGAAGAGAGGTCAGTATATTGGTCTCCTCATCGTCGGTGAGTGTCACAACAACATCCATATCCTGGACATTCTCTTCTCTGAGCAGCTCCTGATCGGAACCGTCGCCATGAAGCACCACCGCCTTGTTCAGATTTTCGGCAAGCGCGCTGCAACGATCCGGGTTCTTTTCGATGATTTTGGTATGAACGGCATCCTCCTCGAGCAGGCTGGCCAGCCGGAACCCGATGCTCCCCCCGCCCACAATCATAACCCGATTCAGCGGCTCCTGCTGCTTGTCAAAAATCGACAGCGATTCCATGAGGCTCTCTTTTTCGCTGATAAAATAGATCAGATCACCGGCCTTGAGCCGATGTTTACCCCTGGGAATAATCAGTTCTTCTTCCCGAACCACGGCGGCGATCAGCGGGCTTTTTTTACCGGTTTGCGAATAAATATCCAAAAGACGGACCCCCGACAGACGGGCCGAATCATCTAAATTGATCCCCACAAAGACCAGGCGGCCATCGGCAAACTCCCCCACTTCCACCGCACCGGGCACGTTTATCAGCTGTTGAATGGTCTTTACAACTTCGATCTCCGGGTTGATGATGGTATCGATATGCGGCGCGTGCTCACGGAAGATCTCATGATATTCATCATAGTCGGCATGACGGATGCGGGCGAGCTTCTTGGTGGACGGAGAAATCAGGTCTGCCACCAGGCACGCCCCGAGGTTGGTTTCATCGCTGTCCGTGACGGCAAGAAGGATCTCTGCCTCTTTGAGCCCGGCTTCCTGTAAAATTACAGGGCTGCTACCGGAACCGTTAATCACCTGAACATCGATATTGTCAGACACATGTCGAATGGCCCCGGGATCCTTGTCCACCACGACCACGTCTTTGTTCTCCCGGGCCAGATGACTGGCGATGTGAAACCCAACCTCTCCCGCTCCCACGATTAATACTTTCAAATCACCCTGCTCCTTTGACCCAATTTAATGTGAGTCTAATGCTTTGTGCCACGAACGTTCTGCAACTTAATGGTATGGGCTGTGGTTAAAAATATTCCTGAAAATATCAAGATGGTTCCTTTTATATGATATCCTCTTAATTTTTCATCAAGAAAGATCATCGCCAAAATAATACTGAACACCGGCATAAGATGAATAAAAATCCCTGTCTTGTTTGCTCCGATAATTTGTATCGCCTTATTCCAAAATATGTATGCTAAAACCGATGCAAAGAGCGCGACATAAACAATACTTCCGATTGAGGCGTATGAAAAATTCATCGTTTTCCCAGTGCCTATTTCCCAGATATAAAACGGGAAAATAAAAAATGTTCCGATTATTATTATCGATGCAAGAAAACTCAGAGAATCGAATTCAACCGGGCATTTTCTTAGCAATGCCGAATATAAGGCCCAGCTAATACCGGCAGAAATCGTCCACATATCTCCCTTGCCGAACCGAACCGCAATGAGCTTCGATAGGTTTCCTTCAGTAATGATAAACATCAGTCCGGTCAACGAAATGGCGATGCCAATCGCTTGCCTTAATGTAATCCGCTCCTTAAAACCCATCCAGGAAACAATTACGATAAATATAGGGATCATCGAGTTTATTAACACAGCATTTGTTACTGTAGAGGATTTTAGTGCCATGTATATAAACATGCTGAAATTTGTTACTGAAAGAATGGCCAGCAAAGTAAGAATTTTCCAGCTCCGCCGAATTAGATCCTTTTGACGCATGATCGGCCTCAACGCAAAAGGTAAAATAATCAACAAAGCAATCGCCCAACGCCAAAATGCCAGTGTCATGGGAGGTATTTCGTTGTGAATTCCTCTACCGACAATAAAATTTCCAGACCAAAATAAAACTGCTAAAATAAGCAACAAATAATGCATAAAAAAACAATACCAAAAATTGATGTGACATGTTCAACTTGTTGGGATTATAGCAAATCTCAAACCAACCCAACATGTTCTGGAGTCTCAATTTTTCATATTTCAAAGGAGAAGTCAAGCATCGGTCGGACATGGTATGTCCGTGATGGAATACGTCGGGGAGAGCACCATTGAAAAACAGGGCTGTGGATACGCTGCCTGCGGATACTTTTTCGGTTGTATGTCCGACACGGGTCTGCTATTGAATGCTTTTTATCCATGGGGTTGCAAGCCAAATGAATCCTACTTCTCAAGCAGAAATCTATCGCAATCAGCCTTTGGCAGGTGCGCTATTCGTACTGAGTGCATCTTTCATGTTTGCGGTCATGGGCGCCCTGGTAAAGGTTGTCTCAACGTCGCTTACAAATGATATGGTTGTCTTCTTTCGCAACCTATGTGCCCTTGTCTTCATTCTACCATGGATCTGGTACAGACGTCCTCATGACGGCGTCAAAACAGCGCTCTTTAAACTACACCTGATTCGCAGCTTGGCAGGGCTTGGGGCAATGTATTGTTTTTTCTATGCAATCGATCAATTGCAGCTCTCCGAAGCCTGCCTCCTGATTGCGACAACACCGCTGTTTATTCCGGTGATTGCATACGTATGGATCCGTGAGCCCGTTGACCGGAAAGTTCGAGGAGCGATCATTATCGGTTTTATTGGAATCGTTTTGATTCTCAAACCCGGACTCGAAGTATTTCAGCCGGTTACAATTGTGGGTTTGGCGGCAGGAGTTTTAGCCGCTCTGGCCATGGTCAGCATCCGGAGAATGTCGACCTCTGAGCCTACGATCCGAATCGTCTTTTATTTCACCGTACTGGGCACTTTGATTTCGGCGGTGCCCTTGATCTGGTCCTGGCAGTCACCGCAGCCGAGGATATGGTGGCTGCTCATCCTTATCGGCCTGTTGGCCGCAGTCGGACAAATCTTGCTCACCAAAGGATACAGCCTCGCACCCGCGGCACAGATGGGTCCATTCACATACGGAAACGTGGTATTTGCCACCCTCTTAGGTTGGATATTCTGGGGGGAATCTCTCGACGCCATGACATGGGTCGGTGCCGTCCTCATTTGTATTGCCGGCATTATCACCACCCGCCGAACAAAAACACATGCACTCCCAGGCACCACAGCCGGAAAAATAAATTCAGCTGAAGCATCCAGCCGGAAAAACTGTTCCGTCAAGTCAAGCCCGTCCTGCAACGGCGAATTCACGGGAAAAAAGTAACATTTACTTTGAACAAATAATGATTAACATTACCCTATAATTAATATCCGTCATCAACCAATTATGATGAACTCGTAAAAAGTATGATTTTGCTCGATGCCGCTCACAAAAGACTTTTTACGGAACCGTCAATTATGCGGAGGGAAAAATGATGTATAACGAAGTTGTAATGGACCATTTCAGGAATCCTCGAAATGTAGGGGTTATCGAAAATGCCAACGGAGTCGGTGAAGTTGGAAATCCGTTGTGCGGGGATATTATGACCATTTATTTGAAAGTAAGTGATGAACAGATAGAGGATATCAAATTTCAAACCTTTGGGTGTGGATCGGCGATTGCGGTTTCAAGTATGCTAACGGAAATCGCCATGGGGAAACACATTGACGAGGCCAAAAAGATAACCAACAAAGATGTCGCCAATGCCCTGGAGGGCTTGCCAAAAAATAAGCTGCACTGTTCCAATCTTGGCGCTGATGCGCTGCAATTGGCCATTAAAGATTATGAAAATCGAAGAGCAGGAAAACCTCAGGTTGAACTCAAACGCAAAGAGGAACATGAACATGAACTTGAAGGCCGGTGCTACTGCCCGTACTGCGATGTGAAACTCGATAAAGGAACTGAATTCTGTGAAGCGTGTCAACACAGTCTCACCGAAGAACATTAATTCGTGTCCATCTACAAATGTTAAATAGGCACGATGCGTTTCCAATTCATATACGAGAAAGGATTCTCACCATGCACATCATCAATTTGGATCACATATCTTCCAATCCGCTTCTTCCAGAAGTAAAAGAAGCTATGATCGCGGCCATTCAGGAGGATTACCATAATCCTTCGAGTCAGCACAAGCGGGGTGAAGCGGCCGCTGAAGTGTTGGAAAAGGCCCGTAAAACCGTTGCAGCCCTCATCAACGCATCAAATCCCAAAGAAGTGGTGTTTACCTCGAGCGGAACGGAATCCGTCAATCATGCCATCAAAGGGGTTGCCCTGGCCAACGCCAAAAAAGGTAAGCATA
>JAFCZV010000576.1 GCA_019314155.1 Deltaproteobacteria bacterium | reverse complement strand
GGAAATCCCCGCCGGAACGGATTTCCCGGGCTTAAAAAGTTGGGTTTCGCTTCTTACTGCCAGGGATGCCGATGGAAGTATCAAAAGATAAATTGAAGTTGCCTTCCTATGGGGTTTTGATGTTCATTAGCTGCGGCGCCGCCTTCTGCTGCTATTTTGCATCGAACATGCGGCTTCCGGTAGTCCCTCTTTACGCTACTTCCCTGGGTATCAATACGGCTCAGATCGGATATATCAATTCTGCTTTCTTTCTAATGGCGGGTTGTTTATCGTTGCCTTTAGGTTTTGTTTCTGACCGCCTGGGACGCAAACTTCTCGCTTGTTTGGGGCTTCTGGTTTTATCGGGTGCGTCATTTTTTCTCTATTTCAGCAACACGTTCATCCAGCTGATGTGGAGCTATCTTTTTATCGGTATCGGCCTGGCTGCCTTCGGTCCGACCATGATGGCGTATGTTGCGGACATTTCTCCGGCGACACATCTGGGACGTTCATATGGATGGTACACAACAGCGCTGTACTGCGGTATGAGCCTGGGTCCCGCCGCCGGTGGGTTTGTAGCTCATGCATCGGGATTCCTTCAGGTCTTTCTCGTTTCAGGCATTTTGGTTTTTTTGAATTTCTGGATCGTGTTTTTTTTTCTACCCCGGACTCGATGGGGTTCAGGGCCCCGTTCCGAAAAAGCAAAAACCGTATCTCTTTTCCGCCAATTGTTCAAGAATCGTCCGTTGATGGGTTGCTGGCTGATTACGCTGGGGGGCTGTTTTGGACTTGGAATGTTTATTACGTTCATTCCGCTTCATGCTAAAAACCAAAACCTAAACGTCAAACAAATCGGGCTTGTATTTTTTGTCCAGGGGCTGGTCAACGCGCTTTCCCGAATTCCCCTGGGGTACCTGAGCGATAAGGTTGCCAACCGTAAAAACCTTGTGGCAATCGGGATGATCGGTTTTACCGCTGCCATGATCGGTTTTGGGATGTCCCGCACCCCAGGTCATTTTATGATGTTTGCCATTGCATTGGGATGCAGTATGGGCTTGGCATTTACATCCATCGGGGCGCTCATCGCTGAAACCGTCGATTCTGAGCTGCGAGGACTTGCAATGGGTGGGTATAACACCTGCATATATTTTGGTATGATGTTGAGTTCCGCCCTAATGGGAAGCGTCATTCAAAGGATTGGATTTGAATATGGTTTTTACATCACGGCCGTTGTGAATCTCCCTTTAATCATCATTTTCTATCTATCTATGAAGAATTTTTCTCCAATCAGAGCGGAATAAATGTGGCCGCTTTGTTTAAGATCAATTAGGGTCTTACTTAAGTTTTAAGGTTTCGGTGACAAGTCTTTTTTCATGTTCAAAGTCAACGACGCGTTGGAGCATGATCTTCTGTGCCATTACCGGCCCTGCGCCGTGCCAGGTGCCGACGCCGTGAAGTCCCGCTGTCCAGTGTTGCAATAGCTTATGGACCTTCATGATGTTTTCCGTGGGCGCTTCCGAACCAAAACTGTAAAACTCTTCCACATAATCTTTAACATCCGGATTCTTCAATTCTTTTAAAGATATCCCCTGCCAGTGCCATAGTCCGCCAAAAGGCATTGCATATATTGAGTTTGGCCACATTTCCCATGACCTCATCCGGCAGATAAACCCCGGATCCGGGAGGATCCTCGACTCCTTCCATGGCAGCTACCAGACCGCATGCACGACCGGTTTCCCTCAGGACCACCATTTCTGTTATCTGTTCGTTGATATGGGGAACCTTTTCCAGCCCCTTGTATTCCTGAATTAGTTTGCAAGCCCCAATTATCTGGTTCATGAATCCCACCTTACATGTTCCGCCACAGGTCATGCGGTGGGTTTTGGCGAACCGGGCGACAATTCTTCCGGAATATCGAGTTTCACCACAGTGAAAAACCCTCTCCCAGGGCACGAATACGTTATCGAAAATAACCATGGAGGTCTCCCGCTGACCAAAGACGGGATTGCCCAATTCATAGAGATCGTCTGCCATTTCCCGTTCTGCAGAGTATGGGGAAAACTGACAGACGTATGTGATACCCTCCGCATCGGTGGGGGTGGCAAAGGCCACTGCATAGTCCTCTTCCCCTTCTCTGTGAGACGATTGTGGCAGAACAACCATTTCGTGGCTTGCAAAAGCACCGCTTATATTGATCTTGGCACCCCGGACAACGATACCCTTCTCGTTCTTTTTCACCACTTTCAGGGAAAGATAAGGGTCTGGCCAATCCAGGGTTTTCTTGTCCCTCCTTCCCCTGGGTTCA
>JAFCZV010000129.1 GCA_019314155.1 Deltaproteobacteria bacterium | reverse complement strand
GAAATCTCCACCGCTGCCTCAAGATAGAATTTTAGGGATTTTTCATCCTGTACTACTTCCATACCACGGCCCCCCAAAACATATGAGGGCCTGACCATTAAAGGATATCCTATCCTATCAGCGATTTTCTGAGCTTCATCCATGGTACTGGCCATACCAGATTCAGGTTGGGGGATGCCCAGCTTACGCATAATAAGTCGGAAGCGATCCCGATCTTCGGCCAGATCAATGGTTTCAGGAGATGTGCCTATTATCTTTACGCCCAATTCCTCCAGTTCAGTTGCAATAGTCAGGGGCGTCTGCCCCCCAAATTGGACAATAACGCCTTCGGGTTTCTCCTTTTCATAGATGCTCAAAACATCTTCAACGGTAAGCGGCTCAAAATAGAGTTTATCCGACGTGTCGTAATCCGTAGATACTGTTTCAGGGTTGCAGTTAACCATAATCGATTCATAACCTGCATCGCGGATAGCCAGTGCAGCATGCACGCAGCAGTAATCAAACTCGATGCCCTGTCCAATACGGTTGGGTCCACCACCCAGAACCATTATTTTTTTACGATCACTGACCGGAACCTTGTCGGGCGCATTGTAGGTGGAATAGTAATAGGATGCGTTTTCAACACCGCTTACAGGTACCGGTTCCCAGGCCTGATGCATGCCCAATGCCTTTCTCTGCTCACGAATTCGCTTTTCCGGCAGGTTGAGCAACTTGGCCAGATAGCGATCTGCAAATCCGTCCTTTTTGGCTTGAATCAGCAGATCATCCGGTAATACTTGATCCTTGTAAGCTAATATTTTCTCCTCGAGTTCGACGAGTTCTTGCATCTGCTCGATGAACCAGGGTTTGATATGGGTTTTTTCATACAGGTCCTTCACCTCTGCACCTTTGCGCAGGGCTTCATACATAAGAAATTGGCGTTCGCTGGTGGCAAAACCCAGCCGGCCCATGAGTTCTTCCAGCAACAACGTATTGTAATTTTGCGCGAACCCAAGACCGTACCGGTCGATTTCAAGGCTTCGAATCGATTTCTGGAAGGCCTCCTTATATGTTTTCCCCAGACTCATGACCTCGCCCACCGCCCGCATCTGGGTACCCAATTTGTCCTCGGCCCCCTCAAATTTTTCAAAGGCCCAGCGAGCGAATTTAACAACCACATATTCACCTGAAGGCGTATATTTCTCCAGGGTTCCATCTCTCCAGTAAGGCATTTCATCCATGGTCATACCGCCGGCGAGCAGAGAAGAAACTCTCGCAATTGGAAATCCTGTCGCCTTGGATGCCAGGGCGGAAGAACGGGACGTGCGGGGGTTAATCTCAATAACAACGACACGGCCTGTCTTTGGATCATGGGCAAACTGAATATTGGTTCCACCAATCACCTCGATAGCTTCGACAATGTCATAGGAATATCTCTGCAAACGTTCCTGAAGTTCCGGGCTTATCGTCAACATGGGCGCTGTACAGAAGCTGTCTCCGGTATGGACTCCCATGGCGTCGACATTTTCGATAAAGCAAACCGTTATCATCTGATTTTTAGCATCTCGAACCACTTCCAGTTCGAGTTCCTCCCAACCCAAGACCGATTCTTCAACCAGAATCTGGTTCACAAGACTCGCTGCCAGACCGCGGGGGGCAATAACATTTAATTCTTCAATATTATAGACCAAACCACCTCCGGTTCCACCCATGGTATAGGCCGGGCGAATAACAACCGGGTAACCCAGATCTTCTGCCGCAGCCTCGGCATCTTCAAGCGTGTTAACCGTCTTACCGCGCGGCATTTCGATACCCAGTTTTTCCATCGTGGCCTTAAACGCCAGACGGTCTTCACCCCGCTCTATGGCATCCACACTCACACCGATAAGCTGTACACCATATTCTTCCAATACGCCTGTTCGACTAAGCTCAGAAGACAGATTCAGGCCTGATTGTCCTCCCAGGTTAGGCAGGAGTGCATCGGGTCGTTCCTTGGCTATGATTTGCGTCAGAGTTTTCAGATTCAGAGGTTCGATGTAGGTCACATCAGCCGTACCCGGATCGGTCATAATCGTTGCCGGATTGGAATTAACCAACACAATTTCATATCCCATGGATCGCAGTGCTTTGCATGCCTGTGTGCCGGAATAGTCAAATTCACAGGCCTGTCCGATCACAATAGGACCCGATCCTATGATGAGAATCTTGTGGATGTCATCTCTTTTGGCCATAATTTCTCCTTTAAGTGGGTTTCAAATGGTCTCGTTTCGGCGGTTGTTAAAGATCAGCATTTCAGAAACGGAGGCTATACTGAAATATGTTCGCTATTGTTCGGAGGCATTTGATAAAAATTATTACAGATCTTATTCATTCACTTTCGCTCATAAAAATGGACTTGCCTTCGGAAAAAATCAACAACTGGCCTAGCTTAACCCTGTTCCAGTTCTCATTGCTCAAAGGCTCGCTGGCCACGATGTATCCTCGTTCTTCTGGATCTATGACCTCTGCCAAATTGATTGTCAGGTATTGGCCACGAAGTTTGACAACTTTGTATGGCGCCTGGCGCAGTAAGAAATGCAGTCCAACGTGCCCTGACCTGTCGTGGTATACGAATAGGTGCCTGCCATCACTGAAGATAAGGTTCAGCTCTCCTGATCGGTTTATTTCTCTTAATTTTTCGTGCAAGAGAATGAAGTCATTCCTGCCAGTCAATTGAATGCCACTATGGCTGAGCCATGATAATAAACCACAAAAGACAAGCTCAGAATCGGTTTCGCCAATTGGGCTGAATTCTCTTGAAGGAAAATTCAGTTGACTGGGATCTATCGTGCCATTGTGGGCAAAAACCCAGGTTTTCTGATCAAATCTCCGATAAAAGGGATGTGTGTTGACGTAACCAACCGCACCTGTTGTCGAGCGGCGAATGTGCGAGACAAAGATCCGTGACCGAGCGCCTATGTGTTCCAGAAAGCTTATGGCAAGACGACTCCGGTCCGCAGGTCTTGATTCTTTAACGATTTGGGTACCATATTCATCATACCAGACCACTCCCCAACCATCGGGGTTCTTCATTGCCCCGGCCTTCAGACCGGAAAATGCCAAATGAACGGAAACCTCTGTGTTAAAACAAAGACCAAGTAGTTCGCACATGAAAATTTCCTCCCAACGAAACAGGACCATCTCAAGCGTTTAAGGGGTCAATAGGAGCATTATATATACCTCTTGATAAATGATTTGATGGGGTGTTTGGCTTTGACCATAATAAGAGGTTTCTTGCAATGCCGGGCAACTTCCTCGGGGAGAGATCCCATGACCTGCTGCCGGAACACGGGATCCCGGGTGGCCCCGATGACCATCAGGTCGTGTTGCTCGGCTTCCTCAAGAAGGATCTTGAAACGGTCCCGTGCAATGACATATTTTGCCTCAAAGAGAGAACGAGATGCATTCAGTTGTGGCACGGTTTCATCTAAAAAGGCATCTATATCCTGGGTCGGTTTGCCCGGCGGGGCTATGTGTAAGACAACCACTCGCCCCTCATCCTTGTCCACCATAATAGAGGCTGTCTCTAATGAAAAGGTCGCATTGGGACCCCCGGCAAAGGGAACCAGAACGTTCATATATTTACGCTGCCGGCAGTCCTTGAATACGGCAATGTTGCAGGTTGCTCGCTCCAGGACAGGGTCGACTGTGCTTCCCAAAGAAAACCCCCGGCGCCGATGCCCCTGCCAGCCCATAATGAGCAGATCGGCTTTCCTTTCGGCCGCGGCTGAGATAATACACCGCGCAAAGTTTCGGCAGTAACGTATGGTACTGCCAAAGGCATAGCGCGGCGCCAGATAAAGCATGGCCTCTGTGATGGCTTCCTCGCCTTCCTGTGTATATTTAGAAGCTTCCGAGAGGGGCACCTGGGGTGGTATGGACACCATGTTAATCACCTCTACCTCGGTGGAGGCACCCTTTGCCTGGCAGAACCTGTAGCAGTTCATGGCAAGCGCAACAGCGTTCGCGGGATTTGCAACGGAGATCAGGATCCTATACTCCCCCTTTGTAGGAATGGGTTCTTCCCGAATCACCACAATCTCATCTTCAGTCCTTGTTGCCCTGTGCTTGGAGTACATGTGATAAATTATAAGCCCGGACAAGATCCACATGGGCCCAACTACCCAGGCGATGGGGCTCATATGGATCAGCCACACGGCTAATACGGCCTGAGTAAGGATAGCGGCAATGGGTGGAATGGGGAAAAGGGGCATGACAAAACCATACGTCATCTCGTCCACCATTTGACGGCGGATGCGGATTACGCAGAGATTAACTAAGAAGAAGAGGAAAAGAAACATCATACTCGCACTGGAAGCCACATCAATGGTAGGAAGAAAGGCCGCCACGACAATGACAAGGCCCCCGGTGCATAGCAGGGCCATGTAGGGAGTGCGACGCTTAGGGTGCAGGCGAGACAAAACCGCCGGCAGCATCCGGTCCCGGCCGAGGGCGTATGAAGCGCGGGTGGCGGAGTAAATGGTAGCGTTCAAGGCTGAAGTTGATGCGAAAATAACCGTGATGGTGACTAGAATACTTCCATAAGAAGGTATGAGCCGCGAGATGGCCTCCCCGAAGCCTTTTCCACCATAACTTCCAATCCATATCCATACGGGCTGGCCCACGTCCTTGACCCCCACTATCGAAGCAAAGGCGACTCCCACATAGGTGAACATAACGATGACGATAGAATAAATCATCGCCTTTGGGAGATTACGTCGTGGATCAATGGCCTCATCCCCGGCCTGGGCAATAACCTCGAACCCCTCGAAGGCCACGTATGTGAATCCCATGGTGATCAGGAGCTTATCCCAGCCATTGGGGAGAAAGGGCTGGAAGTTGGCCAATCGCGATGGATCCGAGATTGCAGTGCCAATACCCACCAGTGCGATAAAGGCGAGGGTCACAGTCTGGCCCAATGTGAAGATGGCACCCATGGTACCGGTCTCCGATGCGCCCCGGTAATTGATATAGACAAAGAAGCTGGCGATCAGAATAGCCACCCCCTTTTCCACTAAAACGAGTTTGAAACCGGTGGCTTGAATAATACCGAGCTGGGTAAAATAATGCACGGTGTAAAGGGCGAAAGTAACCGCATACAGGCTCCCGGCCACAGAGGAGGCAAACCACTCCATCCACCCGGCTATGAAACTGGTACCTCTCCCGAAAGCGATTCTTGCAAAGTTATAAGCACCGCCCGCCCTGGGGACCGCTGAACTCAATTCAGCATAAGACATTGCCGTGAATAGTGCGATTACCGCGTTGAGCGCAAAGGTGAGGATGACCCCGCCCGGACCGGCAACTCTCACGGCGTTCCCTACCCCTAAGAACACCCCGGCCCCGATCATCATCCCAACGCCCATCATGGTGATCTGGAGAAGGGTGAGGTTGCGGGAAAACTCGGTGGCTATTTTAGGGTGTTCGGCCCCGGAAGGGTCCTCGGGATCCCTCTCAGGATTTGTTGGCATTGATGGTTTCCTTCTGTATTTCCCTGAGGGAACTTGGCTGGCGGGCGTGGATACGTTCGATAATACGCCGGCTCCATATAGTCAAAAAGACCACTGTACACAGGGATATGGCTGTGAGGACTATACCAAGTAAAATATCAAAAGTCGTCAACACCTCCCAAATGTTCACTTCCGAACTCCTTTCAAATAAATAGTAACCATATAATACTATGAATATCCTTGTCAAATCTCATAAAAATGAGAGAAAATGCTGTGTTTCCCCCCAACACCCCCTTATTCTAATATTTCCTTAACGCGGCCGACTTGACCGCTCTCACCTTAACCCCATGGGGATGGGACCTTGATTTGGTAAGGATATCCTTAACTGCGCCTTTAGTTAATTTTCCGGTACGCTGATCTTTTTTCATCACGATCAGAACCTGCATCCCCGGTGCTATTTTTTCACGATTTGGTCCGCTCATGACTATAATCTAATTGCCTGGCCGTCGATGATAATTTTATTATTTAATCTACGTCCCCGAGATCCTAAATTGGTACGTGTTCAGGGGGGTGCGCTTTCCACCTTAACCCCATGGGGATGGGACCTTGATTTGGTAAGGATATCCTTAACTGCGCCTTTAGTTAATTTTCCGGTACGCTGATCTTTTTTCATCACGATCAGAACCTGCATCCCCCGTGCTATTTTTTCACGATTTGGTCCGCTCATGACTTTAAATTGTAAAACCAGCACGAACAACACAGGTTAAGGTTATGGTTGACGTTATTGGTTTTAACCCTTTGAAATGTATTGTTGATATGAACAGCAAAGAGTCAGGTCTTCATTCTTCACTCCCCGCTAATTTCTTTCAAAAATGAAGACCCGCCCTTTAATGGGTGACCCCGGGCCCTGATGCGGAAGCCTACATATTTCGCAACCTGGTTGCCCATTTTCCGTCATCCAGCTTGTTGGCAATGCTGGTTGCCAACTCAAACATGTAGGTATTGGCATCTGAAGCTTTTTCAGCCTTTGCATAGATCTGCCTGGCCCATTGGTTATCAGAAAAATGCCTTAAGGTGCTTTCGGCTAAATAAATAAAATCTCTTGTTTCTCTAAACTTATTCTCGGCGGAGTTGTGTATTTGCCGGAGAAGGTCATCGTCATCCGCTTGCTTCCGGACTACGGAAATCAGCTTTTCGTAATCATCCCGACTATTGCAATTGGCTTCGGCCTTGTTGTAGATAGACTTTGCCCACTCCTTATCGGCTAGAATGTCAAGCACAGCCCATGCTACAATGGTGTACCCAAATATATCTTGACCTTTCTCCTCGGCCTTGCCCAAAAGTTTTTTGGCCCAATCTTGATCGCCCAATTTTGCCAAAACCATACGGGCCAGTTTGATAAAATCTGTCTCCTTTTCGCATTGTTCTTCTAACCCCAAATAGATATTCTTAACCCATTCTTTATCTTGCAAGGTGGTATTTATTCCATTTACCAAATCGTTATACTTAATGGAATCATCGCATTTTTCGAGCTGTTTTTCATAAATTGTTCGTATCCAGTCTGCATCGTTGAGATCAGAATAAATGGCACCGGCTACATGGAGATATTCAGGGAAATACGTGCACACTCCCTCAGCCTTTTTGTAAAGCTTTCTGGCATAATGAGTGTCAGCTGTTTTCTCAATAACCTCATGAGCCAAGATAGACAGGGATTTGCTTGTTTCGCATTCTTGTTCCCGAGCAACATATTCTTTATAAAGATCTTTGTGAGCCTCTCGCTTTTCGAGTTGATCATTAATGGCATTAATCCACTGCTGATCGTCTGCGTACTTGAGGATTGCATCGGCAGTCTTTTTAAAATCATCCACGGTATTTACGACTTGTTCTGCCCGTTTCAGCTCATCAAATGCGCCTTGTTTATCATCGATTTCATCAGCCAAAGCAGCCGCAACCACCACCACTTTACTGGAATCTTGGGTTGCACCGGCTGCCTTTTTATAAACACCGCCGGCAAAAACAGCATCACCTGTATCTTTGAAGGCGGCTTTGGCCAGTTTGATGTAATTTTCATAGTCACTAAATTTGGTTTCCGCAGTTTTATAAACTGTCAGCGCCAGATCCTTATCGTTAAGTCTGCTCATCAACGATTCTGCAAGTTTCATCAAATCATCGCCGCTTTCAAGTTTTCCTTCAGATTTTTTATAAATTGCTCTGGCATATTCTTCATCTTCCAAAGCAGCTACGGCAGACTCGGCCAATTTTATCAGGTCAATTCCTGAATCAATCAGATTCTCTGCCTTCTCATAAATTGATTTAGCCAGGTCTCTATCGGAAAGATTATCCAGAACACCCTTTGCAAGCACCCCATAATCGTCTCCGGTTTTGCAGATTTCAACAGCCTTTTCGTAGACTTCCTTTGCCAGGTTCTTATCGTCAAACACGTCAAGCACATTCCGGGCATATTCATTATAGTCCGCAACCGTGCTACATTTATCCAGTGCCTTGTTCGCGGTCTCCTTGGCCAGCTCCGGGTCTGAAAGTACCTCATTGATGCTTTTGCTAAGATCCAGGAAATCTTTAACCTTGACGCATTTACCTTGGGCGGCGGAAAATATTTCTTTGGCGGCTTCGGCATCGCCCATTTCTGATGCTGCTTTGCCAAGGTTTACGAACTCCTGGGCATTCATACAATAATCCCTGCCCTGCAGCAGATATTCTTTTGATTTCTCTTTATCTTCCAATAACTCAAATGAACCCTTTCCAAGGACTATAAAATCATCCGTGGTTTCCGCCCACTCCACACCTTCTTCAATAAGATTCGCGGCCCATTCCTTATCAGTCAACTCATTAAACACTTCCTTTGCCAATTCAATAAACTCTTCAGTTGTTTCGCAATCTTCTGCTTTTTCTTCTAATTCTTCCCTGGTAGCCATTTCTC
>JAFCZV010000575.1 GCA_019314155.1 Deltaproteobacteria bacterium | reverse complement strand
ACGCAGCATGACCATTGAAGAGTCCATTGAAGATGCAACAGGAGCGGTCCTTAAGGCCATCCAGTGCATTGAATCAGTAAACCGCGGTGTTGCCGTCCATCCGAGGTCCGGAGATATGACATTTCCGGATTTCTTCTTCCAGAGATGCACACAATGCAAGAGATGTACCGAAGAATGTCCGTTCGGGGCTCTGGATGATGATGAAAAGGGAACGCCCAAGCCGAATCCGGCCCGTTGCCGGCGCTGCGGGACCTGCATGGGGGCGTGCCCCGAGCGTATTATCGGTTTTGCCGATTACAATATCGACAGCATCGGCTCCATGGTCAAAATCATCGGTGTACCTTCTGAAGACGATTATGAAGAACCGCCTTTCAGGATCGTCGGGTTTGTATGTGAAAACGATGCCTACCCGGCTCTGGACATCGCCGGTCTCAACAGGCTCACCTATTCGGCCGACGTCCGGTTTATTCCGATCCGATGCCTGGGATCCATGAACGTGATCTGGATCAAGGACGCCATGGCCCAGGGCATGGATGGTGCGTTTCTTTTGGGCTGCAAACATGGCGATGACTATCAGTGCCATTTTATAAAAGGGAGCGAACTTTCGGACGTTAGAATCCAGAAAATCGGTGAGGCTCTGTCGAGTCTGGCTTTGGAAGAAGAGCGGGTCGCCCAATTCCAGGTCGCCATCGATGAGTATGACAAGCTTCCGCAAATGATCAATGATTTTGTGAAAACCGTAGAAGAACTAGGCCCGAATCCGTTCAAGGGATTCTAGTTATTGAAGATTGAAAATTGAAGCATTACTTCAGCAATCAATATTCAATCATATGACAGACAAATACCTGGTCGAGCCTGATGTCGGCTTTATAAAAGAAGTCATCGGGCTTGGGGGCGACACCCTGAAAAAATGTTTTCAATGTGCAACCTGTTCGGTGGCATGCCCCATTTCTCCAGACACCAAGCCGTTTCCGAGAAAAGAGATGATCGCTGCGTCTTGGGGGCTGAAGGACAGACTGGTCAATAATCTTGACATCTGGCTGTGTCATCATTGCGGGGACTGCACCACAATGTGTCCTCGCGGCGCAAAACCGGGTGAAGTGCTGGGGGCTATTCGTTCCTATGCCATTGCGGATTATGCCGTGCCCAAGGCTTTGGGTCAGGCGGTCAACGACCCCAAAAAACTCCCCATCCTTATGGCAATTCCCGTGGCAATTTTTATTGTACTGGGACTTATCACCGGCTTGCTTGATTTCTCACCGTCTTTGGGTGAACACGGGATTTCACATTCTCAGTTCTTTTCCACATGGCTGGTGGATATGATTTTCATTCCATTGGCGATCTGGGCTGTTGCGATTTTCGCTTTAGGGCTGAAAAGATTTATTGCGGATATCCATGAAAATGCTGTCATGGAAGGCAAGACCGAGAATAAGGAGTTCGAATTCATTGGATTCATCAAGGCACTGCCCAGTATTTTGCCGACCATATTAAAACATGACAAATTCTCTGAATGTTCGGAAAACAAAGACCGTGCCACAGCCCATCTCATGGTATTCTGGTCGTTTGTCGGGCTTTTTATCGTAACAAACATATTTTTTGTTGTCCTATATGTTTTTCAGCAGCATGGTCCCTACTCACAGTTGAATCCTGTCAAATGGCTGGCAAATGTCAGCGGTGTGGCCCTTATCATCGGAAGTGCCTTAATGATTAAAAACCGTCTGGCTAAAAAAGATCAGACTTCCACTTACAAGGATTGGTACCTGCTGGGACTCGTATTGGGGCTCGGTGTTACCGGAGTGCTTACCGAAGCCACAAGGCTGGGAGGTTTGGCCGGATTAACCTATTTTATGTATTTCATCCATCTGGTTTTTGTATTCAACCTGTTTGCATTCCTGCCGTTCTCAAAACTGGCGCATCTCGTTTACCGGACGGTGGCAATGACATACAATGAGTACTCGAACAGACAATAACCCGAATCAAACCCGTGAGCAATCCGGGTGAGATGTAAATAAATATATAACAAAAAAAGGGG
This sequence comes from Deltaproteobacteria bacterium, assembly GCA_019314155.1. Classification (GTDB taxonomy): domain Bacteria; phylum Desulfobacterota; class Desulfobacteria; order Desulfobacterales; family UBA11574; genus JAAXQD01. The sequence continues at coordinate 851 of JAFCZV010000575.1, read as the reverse complement.
AGACCAATCGTCTCCCCTTTTTCAATTAACGGGCAACATTAACGCGTTTTCAATTGCCCAACTATTTTTTACTATCGCCGGTGGCGGCGCTGTGCATCTTGATTTCGACTTTTTCTGTAAGTCCTTCGTAGTATTTTCTAAGGATTGCAACAACTTCATCTCGACCGAAATGATCGGGAAGTTCTTGGCCCTCTGAAAGCATCTTCCGCAACATTGTGCCGGACAGGAGGACCCGATCGTCTTTGCCGTGGGGGCAGGTCCTGAGTGAGGCCATACCGTCACATTTGTAACAGTAGAATGTCCAGTCGATCTTTAGGGGCTGGCAGAGCAGTGTTTTCCCAGGATCGTCGTAGAAATCGCCCACGCCTGCATGGTCTCGGCCGATAATCATGCGGGAGCAGCCGTAATTCTGACGGAAGGTTGCGTGCAGCAGGCCTTCTCTGGGACCGGCGTACCGCATATCAAGGGGATATCCGCCCTGAACCACGTTTTTATCCACAAAGTAGTTCTTCACTAGGGAGTCGATACATTCAACGCGAACTTCGGCAGGAATGTCACCGGGTTTAAGGTTGCCGACCAAAGAATGAATATAGACGCCGTCACAAACTTCAACGGCAATCTTGCAAAGATATTCGTGTGATCGGTGCATGGGATTCCTGAGCTGAAGGGCAGCGATCTCGCTCCAACCTTTTTCTTCGAAGATTTTTCGGGATTCTTCAGGCCTCATATAGACGCCTGCATATTTGGTCGGATACTCACCTTCGCTCAAAACCTTGACCGGGCCGGCAAAGTTGAATTCCTTTTGGGCCATGACCATCAGGACGCCGGGATGATCTTCACCTGCAATCTTC
>JAFCZV010000574.1 GCA_019314155.1 Deltaproteobacteria bacterium | reverse complement strand
GGCTTCCTGGGAACATTCGTGCAGAAATTCCTTTACAGATGCGACCATATTTGAAAAATACTGAACGGTTACGAAAACATTCCAAATAGATCGTAAAGAGGATCAAGTTATGGCGCTGATCGGAATTCGGGATCTGTGCTGGGGATTCGGTGATCCCCCACTGCTCGAAAACATAACCCTTCAGATCGAAAAAGGAGAGCGTGTATGCCTGGTGGGACGAAACGGCGTCGGCAAGACCAGTCTGCTGAAGCTGTTGAACGGTGAAATTCTTCCTGACAGCGGAGATATCTGGAAGCAGCAGGGGATAACTGTTTCTGTGCTGGAGCAGGATGTGCCCTCTGGATTCGACAAAACGATTTTCGATGTGGTTGCCGGAGGTTTCGGTGAAAAAGGAAGAACCCTTGGGGAATACCACAGAATATGCAGAAAGCTCGAAACTGCCGGCGATGGGGGTTTTTCGAAACTTACGAAAATTCAGGATGCGTTGCGACATCAGCTGGACGCCGGAAATGGGTGGGAACTTTTAAGGCGAGTTGAAAGTATTCTGTCCAGGACCGGGCTCGATCCTGAAAAAAAATTCGCCGATCTTTCGGCGGGTCTGAAACGACGCGCACTCTTTGCCCGGGCCCTTGCCCAGGAACCGGATCTTCTTCTGCTGGACGAACCCACCAACCATTTTGACATCAATTCCATCGTTTGGATGGAGGAGTATATTCTACGAAATGTAACGACCCTGCTTTTTATCAGCCACGATCGTGTCTTTTTAAAAAAGATCGCCACCCGGATCATTGAATTGGATCGGGGCCGCCTTGTTTCCTACGACGGCGATTATGAAACTTATTTAAAGCGGAGACAGGCAGCTGTTGATGCTGAAGAAAGACAAAACGGGGTGTTCGACAAAAAACTGGCCCAAGAGGAGATCTGGATCAGACAGGGGGTAAAGGCGCGCAGAACCAGAAACGAGGGTCGGGTCAGGGCTCTGAAAGCCATGCGAGAAGCACGGCGATCCCGCCGATCTAAAATCGGAAGTGTCCGGTTACAGGTACAGGAGGGGGACCGGACCGGAAAACTTGTCATCGAAGCAAAGGATGTAAGCTTTTCTCTTGGAGAAAAAATTATCGTCCGGAATTTTTCCACGGTCATCATGCGGGGAGACAAGGTGGGAATCATCGGTCCAATCGGCGTGGGAAAAACAACGTTGCTGAGGATACTTTTAAAAGAAATCACCCCTGACACAGGGCGGATCCGCCATGGCACCCATCTTGAGATCGCCTATTTCGACCAGCTCAGGCACCAGCTCGATACCCGAAAAACCGTTCGGGAAAATATCGGAGAGGGAAACGACTTTATCGTTTTTAACGGGAAAAAGCGCCATGTGATCAGCTATCTTCAGGATTTTCTTTTCTCTCCGGAGCGGTGCCGCACACCTATCCATGTTCTTTCCGGTGGAGAAAAAAACCGGCTGATGCTGGCAAAACTTTTTGCAAATCCTGCCAATGTTCTTGTGCTGGACGAACCGACCAACGATCTCGATGTGGAGAGCCTCGAACTACTGGAGGAAGTTCTTTTTGAATATTCATCGAGCCTTTTTGAACAATGTGGTTACCAGCACCCTTGCCTTCGATACCGAAGGACAGGTTGGCGAATACGCCGGGGGATACGATGATTGGCTGCTTCAAAGGCCGAAACCGGGAAAGTTGCCCGCTTCAGAAAAAAAAGGCGATAAAAAGACAAAGCCAAAACCCAAATCCTCAAAAACCCGAAAGCTGGGGTACAATGAAACGCAGGAGTTAAAGGATCTGCCCCAAAAGATCGATGTCCTTGAAGCCGATCAAAAATCCCTTTATGAGACCATGTCCGATCCGGATTTTTATAAAATGACAAAAGGGGAGATGGCAAGGGCAAAGTCCCGTCTGGCTGAAGTGGAGCAAAAAATCGAAGCCGCATATCTTCGCTGGGAAGAGCTTGAAAGTATTGCAACGTTGAGGTCAATCCCGGGTTAACTGGCGGTATTTGATCCTGTGCGGCCGGAGGGCCTCTGCGCCCATCCGTTTCTTGCGGTCAGTTTCATATTCCGAATAATTCCCCTGAAACCATGTTACCTGGCTGTCTCCTTCAAACGCCAGGATATGCGTGGCAATACGGTCTAAAAACCACCGGTCGTGGCTGATCACCACCGCGCATCCGGCGAAATTTTCGAGAGCGTCCTCAAGGGCCCGAAGAGTGTTCACGTCCAGGTCGTTGGTCGGCTCGTCCAGCAAGATGACGTTGGCGCCCTGCTTGAGCATGCAGGCCAGGTGGACACGGTTGCGTTCGCCTCCCGAAATCCTGCTGACTTTTTTTTGCTGGTCGCTCCCGGTAAAATTGAATCTGGCCACGTAGGCGCGGGATTTGACCGACACGTTGCCTAGTTCGATGACATCAGCGCCGTCGGAAATCACTTCCCAAATCGTTTTTTGCGGATCAAGACTCTCCCGGCTCTGATCCACGTATGCCATTCGGACGGTTTCGCCGATACGGATGCGGCCCGTATCCGAAGCTTCCTGGCCTGTTACCATCTTAAACAGAGTCGTCTTTCCGGCGCCGTTGGCGCCAATCACGCCGACGATGCCGCCCGGGGGCAGAAAGAACGACATGTCCTCGAACAGGAGCCGATCGCCGTAGCCCTTGGATACATTCTCAGCCTGAATAACCAGATTGCCCAGACGCGGCGGGACAGGAGTTTTTCGTAGGCGTTGATGCGGGCTTTGGACTTGGTCTGTCGGGCCTTGGGGGTCATTTTGATCCATTCCAGCTCCCGCTGAAGGGTCTTTCGGCGATGGCTTCCCGTTTTTTCCTCCTGCTTGAGGCGTTGCTCCTTTTGTTCGAGCCAGGAAGAATAATTTCCCTTCCAGGGAATGCCGTGCCCCCGATCGAGCTCAAGAATCCAGCCGGCCACATTATCAAGAAAGTACCGGTCATGGGTGACTGCGATCACGGTTCCTTCGAACTGCTGAAGATGGTGTTCCAGCCAGGCCACAGTTTCGGCATCCAGATGGTTGGTGGGTTCGTCCAGAAGTAAAATATCCGGTTTGCGAAGGAGAAGTTGGCAAAGTGCCACCCGTCGTTTTTCACCGCCGGACAACACTTTCACCGGAGTATCGCCGGCCGGACAGCGGAGCGCATCCATAGCCATCTCGAGGCGGGAGTCCAGATCCCACGCATCGGCCGCATCCAGTTTTTCCTGGATATCTCCCTGTTGCTGGATCAGACGGTCCATCTCTTCATCGGACATGGGCTCGGAAAATTTTTCGTTGATCCGATTAAACGCATTCATAAGGTCAACGGTTTCTTTCACGCCTTCCTCAACGGTTTCCCGGACTGTTTTCGAGTCGTCAAGGACCGGCTCCTGCTCCATATATCCTATGGTGTATTCCGGTGCTAAAATAAACTGGCCGTTAAATTCCGTATCCACCCCCGCCATAATGCGTAAAAGAGAGCTTTTACCCGAACCGTTCAGGCCAAGAACACCGATTTTGGCGCCGTAGAAATAAGACAATGATATGTCTTTAATAACCGGTTTTTTATCATAAAATTTGCTCACTTGAAACATCGAGCATATGATTTTGTTCGGTGGGTGACTCATAAAGTATCCTCCCTGTACAGTATCCGTGTCGTCCAAATTCCAGGACGGACCTATCAGTAGAAGTATTTAACAGGAATAAACGCTTATATCCTAAATGATCGTAGTCAAAATGACAATGAATATTAAAAAACAGGTTTACTTTTGGGAATTTATATTTTAATGAGCATAGCCAAATTTTACGCGGTGGGTGGCCCGGTGATTTTTTGAAACCCGTATTAATTTACTGAGGAAGTCCCGAGGGGGTAGATCCACGGGAAACTATTTTTAAGAGGAGAATTATGAGCAACGAGACCTTAAGCGTTCCTGTGGAGAATCGCTACTTCGAAGATTATCTTACCGGCTCGGTGTACGAATTCGGCTCCATCGCCG
>JAFCZV010000573.1 GCA_019314155.1 Deltaproteobacteria bacterium | reverse complement strand
ACCGTTCCCAGAACGTCATTAATGAAGCGCTTCAGGATGCTCTTAAAAACGTGAGCGCCAGGCTATTTTCAGACGATGACCTTGCAGGGATTATCATTACTTCTGAAAAAAAAGATTTTGTGGCCGGGGCGGACATTGACAAGTTGTTTCAGGCTACTGATCCTAAAGAGATGCTGGAATGGCTGGAAGATTTCAAGGCTGTTCTGAGAAAATTAGAAACCTTGGGCAAGCCTTTGGTGGCGGCCATCAATGGATCGGCCCTGGGTGGGGGATACGAAATCACCCTGGCATGCCATTATCGTATCGCCGTGAATAACCCCAAAACTAAAATCGGACTGCCGGAAGTAAAGCTGGGCGTTTTTCCCGGCGGTGGGGCAACGCAACGATTGCCCCGCATGATCGGCATCCAAAATGCGCTACCGATTTTATTGGAGGGTAAAAATTTCAATCCCGAAAGCGCCTTGAAGCTGGGCATGATCGATGAGCTGGCGGATGATCTCCCCGATATGATGGCAAAGGCCAAAAAATGGATTTTAGCCCATCCCGAATCCAAACAGCCCTGGGATCAGCCCTGGGATCAACCCGCTTTCAAATGGCCCGGCGGGGATAACCATGATCCCAACATTTCGCAACTGTGGGCCGTGGCCCCTGCCATGTTGAATCAAAAAACCAGAGGCAATTACCCTGCCGCTCAACATATTCTTGCGTGCGTTTATGAAGGCGGCTGGATAGATTTTGATATTGCCTGCCGCGTGGAATCCCGTTATTTTGCCCATACGGCTACCGGCAAAATTGCCAAAAATATGATTAATGCGTTTTGGTACCAGTTAAACGCCATTAACAAGGGGAAGAGCCGTCCGGAAGGATTCGAAAAAAGCCGCGTTAAAAAAGTAGGCATTCTGGGTGCCGGCATGATGGGGTCCGGTGTTGCCTATGTCACTGCCGATGCCGGCGTTGAGGTTGTCCTTAAAGACATTTCCATAGAAGCCGCGGAAAAAGGAAAACAATACGCTGTGAAGCTGTTGGAGAAACGCCTCGGCCAAGGCCGGATTACCCCGGAAAAGCAAGCTGAAGTTTTGAATCGTATTTCAACTACAGAAAAAGCAGACGATCTGAAGGGATGTGATTTAATTATTGAAGCCGTTTTTGAGGATCGTGAATTAAAGGGTAACGTTACCCGGGAAGCTGAAGCGCAAATTACGGAAACAGCGATTTTCGCTTCCAACACGTCAACCCTTCCTATCACCGGTTTGGCCGAACAGTCCGCCCGCCCGCATAATTTTATCGGTTTGCACTTCTTTTCTCCGGTCGATCGCATGCCTTTGGTGGAAATCATCCTGGGCCAAAAAACCGGTAAGGAAACCCTTGCAAGAGCCTTTGATTTTGTACAACAAATCAGAAAAACGCCCATTGTGGTCAATGACAGTCGTGGTTTTTATACCTCCCGTGTGTTTGCGACCTTTCCCATGGAAGGGATGGCCTTGCTTAATGAGGGACAGCATCCCCGTGCCATAGAGTCTGCCGGTTTGCAGGCAGGTATGCCGGTCGGTCCCCTTGCGCTGACAGATGAAGTCAGCATTGCGCTAATGCTGCATATCATCGAACAGACACAAAAGGATTTTGCCGCAGAGGGCAAGCAATACGTTGCCCATCCGGGTGAAAATGTCGTTATAAAAATGGTGCAAGCCTTAAAACGATCGGGAAAGGCTGATAAAAAAGGCTTTTATGAATATCCTCAGGACGGAAAAAAATATCTCTGGCCCGAACTGCGCAAGCATTTTCCGCCTTCTGACCGGGAATTGTCTCAAAAAGAAATGATGACGCGCATGTTGTTCATTCAGGCGCTTGAATCTGCCCGCTGCTTGGAAGAAAATGTGGTCATCAGCGTGGCTGACGCCAATATCGGCAATATCTTCGGCTGGGGTTTTGCCCCCTTTAAAGGCGGAACACTCCAGTTTATCAACGATTACGGCGTTAAAGAATTTGTCGGAAAATCCGAAGCGTTGGCCGACAAATATGGCTCGCGCTTTAATCCTCCGGAAATACTGATAAAAATGGCAGAAAACAAACGAGAGTTTTGAAGCTCCCTTAAGCCCCGCTATGCGGGTGGTCGTTGACATTGACAAATTCAAATAGCAATCATATTATAATGTCATAAAGATAGCACTGAATGATATCATAGTAAAAGGGTTAATCATGAAAGCAATTACCATTCGAGGTATAGATGCTTCTGTATCTTCAAAGCTAAAACAGGTTGCTAAGGACGAAAAGAAAAGCGTGAATCAAC
>JAFCZV010000572.1 GCA_019314155.1 Deltaproteobacteria bacterium | reverse complement strand
CGCCATCGCTTACCTGTTACATTATCAAGCGCAATCCGCGGATGTTTTCAAAAAAGAAGATCTGGTTACATCTTTAAAAACAACTGTGTCAGAAAAAAATGATGCGGATATGCGAGAAGATTTAATTCAGCTTTCAAACCAATCAGATGGAGCTATAGATATTATTCCATTGCCGCTTGATAATGGCGCAGAACTCTTGACGGGCGCGGATAAAAAGGAAAACATTTCCTTCAAAAGGTTTTCGGGAAAAATCGATACCTCCTGGAAAATATCGAGTTATTCACATCTGATATCCCAGCGGGCATCGGATCAAGAACTCCCGGATCGGGACGCATTCCATTCTTTTCAAAAACCAATTTGGATCTAAATATAAATGCAGATATTTTTTCCTTTCCAAAAGGAACTCGGCCTGGAATTTTTTTCCACGATATTTTTGAACATCTTGATTTTGCGGCCGGCAATTCAGAAGATAACATTAGATTGGTAACCGACAAATTACAGGTGTATGGATTTGAATCCAAATGGCAAAAACCGATATGCACCATGATAGACAAAGTTCTTTCAATACCGCTTGAGATAAGCAAAACGACTTTAAGGCTTTCTTCAGTTCAATGCAACGACAGGATAAACGAAATGGAGTTTTATTTTCCATTGAAACCGGTTTCGCCGCAGGGTCTCAAAAAGATATTCGAAAATTATGGCGGCATCGATCTTCATGATGGTTTTCCAGATCGGCTTGAGAAACTCAACTTCTCTTTAACCAAAGGGTTTATAAAAGGGTACATAGACATGGTTTTCTATCATAAGGGTCGTTTCTGGTTGGTGGACTGGAAATCGAACTTTTTAGGACCCTGCGTGGAAGATTATGGGAAAGATGCTTTGACGGAAATTATGAACAATGATTTTTACATTCTCCAATATCATCTTTACACCCTTTCCCTTTATCAATACCTTCGGCTAAGATTCCCGGGTTTTGATTATGAAAAACACTTTGGGGGTGTCTTTTATATCTTTATAAGAGGGGTGGATCCTGACAGAGGACCGGAATTCGGTATTTACAAAGACCTTCCCAACACAGATCTTGTTAACGCCCTGTTGAAAGCGTTGATTCCAGGAGATTAGAAAACTAGTGAATAGGATGAATAAAAACTATATAACCACTTTATATCATAAAGACAATATAACAGATACGGATGTTCATTTTGCCAATTTTATTGCCGAGATCGATAAAAATGACGATCCGGATATTTTTCTGGCTGCAGCCCTTGTCAGCCGTGCCACCGGAAACGGAGATGTATATCTTGACCTCGGGTCTGTGGCGGAAACGTCGATCTCTTTAGAATTGAACGGTGATGCGGCGTTTAAAGGTCCGGAACTTTCCGAGTGGTCAAAGAAAATAAGCCGATGTCGGGCGGTTGGACAACCCGGAGATTTTCGACCCCTGATACTCGACAAAAAAAACAGACTATACCTTTATAGATATTGGGAGTATGAAAATCATCTTTCAGACGCCATTACTCACCGTATGAAAGAAGACAACCCCAATATAGATCGAACCCTTTTAAAGGACAGCTTAAAAAGGCTTTTCCCGGAAAACGATGAGGATTCCAAATGGCTGAAGGTGGCAGCCGTTATTGCTGCGTTTAAAAAATTCTGTGTCATCACCGGAGGTCCGGGAACTGGAAAGACCTTCACCATGGCAAAAATTCTGGCACTGCTTTTAGAACTCTCTCGAAAAGACCGTTTAAATATTCTTCTCGCAGCACCGACCGGCAAAGCAGCGGCAAGAATCGGGGAATCGGTGAAAGCTGCAAAAAAAACACTCAACTGCGAAAAAAATATTATCGATGCCATACCCAATGAAGCGTATACCATTCACAGAATGCTGAAAACCATTCCGGGATCCCCTTATTTTCGCCATAACGCTCAAAATTCGCTGATTGCGGATATCGTGGTGGTGGATGAAGCATCTATGATAGATCTTGCCCTGATGTCTAAACTCATGGCAGCTGTTCCGGATGATGCCAGGCTCATACTGATCGGAGACAGGGACCAGTTGGCCTCGGTGGAGACGGGTTTTGTCATGGCCG
>JAFCZV010000003.1 GCA_019314155.1 Deltaproteobacteria bacterium | reverse complement strand
TGATGCATTGAAAAAAATAGATCCCGATGTGTTAATTCCCATGCACTGTACGGGTTGGAAAGCGATACAGCGGTTTCAAAAAGAATTTCCCGAAAGCTTTTTACTCAACAGTGTGGGATCCAAAGTGATACTGTCGTAGATCATGGGTCAGGTTTCGGGAGCCGGGAATCAGAGATTGAAAGACAAAAATTGTGATGTTTCAAAGTTATCGTGATTTAGAAGTTTGGCAAAAAGCAATGGATTTAGTATTAGACTGCTATCAAATGACAAGGAGATTTCCGAAAAACTATTGGATAAAACAGCTGAAATTGGTAGAATGCTTAACGGATTAAGAAAATCAATTGAAAAAAGAATCTGATCCCTGATCCTTGACCCCTGTAAGCTTTTTAAAAGGCTTTCACCATGAAATCAAAACCCAAAACTCATCAAAAATTTTGGTTCCCGCTCCTCAAACGCCTTTCTATCATTTTCTATTTCTTATCTTCTCTTTTTTTGAGCAACCTAAGTATTGCCGAAACCATTAAAATCGGCGAAATCAACCCACTTTCCGGAAAGCTGGCAAAACAGGGCATTGAAATCCATCAAGGCGTTGAAGTGGCAATCGCAGAGGCCAACGAGGCCGGTGGTGTCGGCGGAAAGCAGCTGAAACTCATATCACGGGATGATCAGAGCCGGCCGGATGTTGCCATCTCCAGGGCTGAAGAATTATGTGGATGGAAAAAAGTACAGGCCCTGACCGGCGGTTATGTCGATTCCCTGGTGGGCCCGATCGCTGCAGTCGCCAAAAAATATCGGATTCCCTATGTGGCCAGTGCAAGTTTGCAAAAAGAACTTGTTGAGCACGAAAATCCTTACTTTTTTAGAGTTTCCAGGCTTCAAGGTTTTACTGAACCCCTCTGCGGAATTCTCATCGAACGCTTTAAACCCCAACGGCTGGCCATCCTGCATTCCGCCACACCCGGTTCCACCGAGCTGGCCCGGGATCTTGAAAATTGTCTTAAGACCCATGGCATTAAAATACGGTTGATTGAAAAATTCCGTCCGGGCACCCCTGATTTTACGCCACTTATCGGCAAATTGGCCGGAATGAAGATTGATGTCATCGTTTCCGGCGGCTTCTCTCCGGATCATATTCTTCTGGTACGTCAACTCAAAGAGAACAGGGTATCTCCCAAAGCATACATCGGTCCCTTCGGTATTGCATATGAAAATTTTATGCGAACCATGGGTGAAGATGCCAACTATCTTTACAGCACCTGTGCCTGGAATCCCGGAATCACCGAACCGGGTACCGAAGCAACTTCCAGATACTTTGTTAAGAAGTTTCGCCAAATGTTCAAACGGGAGCCGAACACCACAAGCATGCACGGTTATACATCTGCCAAGGCCCTTATTGCCGCAATGCAGGCGGTGGTGAGTGATGGACAGGCGCTTACAGGTGATAATATCCGCCTGGCATTGACCAGACTCGACCTGACGATGCCGATGGAGCATCTTGTTTTTGACCAAAATGGAGATCCCCTCCATTATCGCCACGTGGTTGTCCAGATCCAAAAAGGCAAACTTGTGGTTGTCTATCCGCCGGATCGAGCTTCCGGACAGCCTGTTTTCCCAACGCCTTCATGGGAGCAGAGAAACTAGCTTATGTGGACCACAGCCCTTGTTTCCGGGATTTCGCTGGGTTCCTTTTACATCCTCATTGCCCTGGGATTTTCCCTGATTTTCGGGGTAACCCGAAATTTTAATCTGGCCCATGGTGAGCTAGTGGTATTCGCCGGATATGTGTCTTATTGGCTCTGGAAAGTATTGGCCTGGCCTTTTGTGTTAACATTTCCGGTGGCCATTCTGGCAACACTTTTGATCTGTCTGGGACTGCAGCGCCTATTTGCCCGCCTTTGTGAGCCTCTGGAGCTTAATTCCATCGTACTTAGTTTCGGTATGGCCATCCTGATTCAAAACACCATGCTCTTTTGGTTTTCAGGTGATTACCGACTTATTCGAATTCCGACATTGAGCCAGGGTCTGCGCTTGCCCGGCTTTTATTTGAGTTATGGTCAGCTTACCCTTCTTTTTTTGTCCCTGACTGTGATCGCCATTCTTTACATCCTCATGCACCGAACGTATCTGGGGAAGGCGCTGAGGGCCACCATTCAGGACAAGGAAGCGGCAGCTCAAGCCGGAATCAATGTAGCGGTAATGGGGACACTCGCTTTCTGCCTGGGTGCTGTCCTTATCGGTCTGGCAGGACCGCTTTACGGCTGTACCCACTACCTCTATCCATCCATCGGACACGAAATCACTCTGCTTGCCGTTACCATTACGATCTTTGCGGGTGTCGGCCGCCTAGGCGGAATTATTCTTGCCGGTTGGATTCTTGGGCTGGCAGAATCCTTTGCCGTAATACTCTGGGGAGCAAGCTGGCGCGAGATGGTTGCTGCTGTTTTATTGCTCACCTTTCTGGCATTTAAACCGCACGGCATTCTCGGAAAAGGAGAACCATAAAAGTTAAAGCATTACAATTTGAAAATGCCTAAAGTGATCTAAAGTGCCTATTTATCCCGTATTAAACGGGGAAGTTATGGTGTCGCTTTCAGCCGTCGTAGCCATAGGCTACTATGGCGAAGTCGGCTCGCTCCGATGTTTTTATATAATTGACAGAATTCCTTAACTTTAGCTCACTTTAAACTTTTCCCCCAAAAAAATAGAACCCATGAAATAAAGACCTATGGTGTCGGCCTTGTTTTAGGGCTTTTGGCCCTGATCACGCTGCCGCTGATAGTTCAATCCAACGACTATATCCTTCAGGTGTTTACCCATGCCCTGCTCCTGGCTACTCTGGCCCTTGCCTGGAACATTCTGGGTGTAAGCGGTTCGATTTCTCTGGGCCACGCTGCTTTTTTTGGCGCAGGCGCCTATTGTTCGGCGGTCCTCAGTCTTGAATATGGACTTTCTGCATGGCTCACCATCCCTTTGGCCGGATTGCTGGCCACAGGTCTCGGCCTGATCATGAATCTGATCTGCCTGCGCCTGAGAGGCGCTTATTTTGCCCTGGCAACCCTGGCTTTTGTAGAGATTCCAAGGGTAATAACAGACAATTGGGATGGATTGACCCACGGATCTCTCGGCCTGGTCGGTGTGCCCGGTCTCCCCTCTTTGAACCTTGGGGCATGGTCCGTGGATTTCAGCTCCAGCATTATGGCATCCTATTATTTTGTGTTTGCCTATTCCATTGTGTTACTGGGTCTGGTGAGATTTTTGTTTAACTCCAATCTCGGTCTGGCTTTTCAGGCCATCCGTGAGGAGGAGATCGCTGCTGAAGCTGTCGGCATCCCTGCGAACAGATATCGCCTGTTATCTTTGCTGCTCAGTGCATATTTTACCGGTGTCACCGGCGCATGTTACGTTCATTTGGTCCGTTATATCGAGCCCGGTCTTGTCTATGGGCTTCATTTTTCAGCCATACCCATGATCTTTGCAATTTGTGGAGGACGCTTTACAATTCTCGGACCTGCCATGGCCGCACTGATCATTTATCCCCTGGATCAATTTGTTTTTCATCCCCTGCTCCCGGCGGGACACGAGTTTCTTTACGGTGTCGTGTTAATCCTGACGGTACTTTTTTTGCCGGCCGGCTTCTGGGGTAGTTTAAGGAAAGTATCTTGACTGTATTGCAATTACAGAAATTGAGTAAGACATTCAACGGCATCTGCGCGCTGAGCGGCATTGATTTCACGATTAATGAAGGAGAAATTGTGGGCCTGGTGGGGCCCAATGGTGCGGGGAAAACGACCTTGTTCAATCTCATCAGCGGACGGTTAAGGCCAAGCAGCGGCAAAATCCTGTTTGAAGACAAGGATATTACAGGTTTTAAGCCCCATGCCGTCTGCAGGTTGGGAATCAGTCGAACATTCCAGTCCTCCCGTCCGTTTTCCCGGATGAGTACGTTGCATAATGTGTTGGCAGGACAAGTTTTTGGTAAAGGATTTTCTTTTTACGCCCGGCCGGAAGATGAACAAATGGCCCATGAACTCCTGGTCGTCGTCGGCATTGCTCACAAAGCCGACGCCCTTGCCGCTGATCTCACCCTCAGCGAACAGCGACGGCTGGACTTGGCCCGGGCCCTGGCGACCCGTCCGAAGCTTCTCTTACTGGACGAAGTGGCGGCCGGATTCAGTCCTGTTTTGGTGAAACAGGCGATTAAGTTGATCAACAGGGTTCGGGAAAGAGGGGTAACACTTTTGATTATCGATCACTTTTTGAATTTGAGCCTAAAAGTTGCTGACCGCCTGCTGGTACTCGATCACGGAGAAAAAATCGCAGAAGGTCCGCCCAATATCGTTATGAAAAACCGGGAAGTGCTCCGAGCTTATCTGGGCATGAGATACCAGGATGAAGAAGACGATTAGGGATCAGGTTTCAGGGGCCAGGGATCAGGAAACTGATAAAGAAGTTATAAAACCAAAAGGCTGACCCCTGGCCTCTGATCCCAGACCCCTAAAAACCGGGTGAAATTATGGAAATCGAAAGACCGATATTAAAGGTTTGTAATCTGAATGTTCATTACGGTGACGTTCATGTTCTAAAACAGTTTAATTTAACGATATGCGCCAACCAGATCGTTTCGGTTGTCGGGGCCAACGGTTCCGGCAAGACGACACTGCTGAAGGCGGTTGCCGGTATTTTGCGTCCGGTCCAGGGTGCAATCATTTATCACCATAAGCAAATTCAGACGCTTTCTGTGCACGAAGTGGTCCGAAGGGGTCTTGTTTATGTGTCCGAAGGAATGAATGTATTTCCTTTCATGAGCGTTTTGGAGAACCTGGAGGTTGGTGCCTATATTGCCAGAGAAAAAAAGAAAGACCGGCTTTCCTTGGTGTTTGAAATCTTTCCTGTTCTGGCGGATAAACTTCGGCAGATGGCAGGCACCTTGAGCGGAGGCCAGAAAAGAATGTTAACCATAGCGCGCGGTCTAATGAGCGATCCTGATCTTCTCCTTCTGGACGATCCGTTTCTCGGTTTGGCTCCAAAAGATGTGAATCGGCTTTGCGACAACTTAAAACAGATCCGACGTCACGGTATTACACTGTTTTTAGCCGGTCAGCATGTGCGTCGAATCCTAAGGGTGGCCACCAAAGCGTTTCTTGTCGAGGAAGGAAAAATAACACTCGCTGGAACCGGAGAGCAGCTGCTGGGCCATCCACATCTACGGGAAACCCTATTCGGGATTGTGGCGGAGTCTGGAATCGAAATACCATAATACCCAAAATTTGCAAACGCCCGGAGATTTTTTGGCCTGCCCAACCTTTTTTAAGTGATTCCTGAAAGCTTGGCCTTCATGTTTGGGAATTAGGCCCGCCGTTCCACTGGATGTTATTACTGGGGATTCGGGAAAATGATTATTGACTTTGGGCAAAAAAAATAGAATATTATTCAGTTATTGATTTTCCTTTAGTAGAGGCTTTGTGGAGTTACTGACTATTGAATTTTACCATTAACGGAGGAATAAGCGATGTCCGAGGAACTGAAAGTCGGCATGACACATGAAATCGAACGAGAAACCACTGAAGAAATGTCTGCACAGAAAGTCTATCCCCATGTCCCCAATGTATATGCAACGCGAGCAATGGTCGGGCATATTGAGGAAGTATGTGCAGATATGGTACTGGCCCACCTTGCTGAGGGGCAGCAGACCGTAGGAACTGGAATGAAGTTCAAACACATGGCTGCGACACCCTTGGGTATGAAGGTTCGCTTCAGTGCTAAATTGACCGCAGTGGACGGCCCCAAACTGGCTTTTGAAGTGGAAGGCTTTGACGATGTGGATAAGATCGGTGAGGCCACACACCATCGTTTTATAATCGATGCTGAAAAGTTTAATAGCCGCCTGGCAAAAAAAGCAGGAAGATAGAATCAGGGATCGGGGGTCAGGGATCAGGGATCAGGGAATGATTAGAAATTATCGTGCTTTAGTTAAAAATAGAAACCCTGCCCCTGACAACTTTTTATTAAAAATTTTGGAGGTGGACCATGGCAGTACCGGATCCGATACGCCAGTTGGATGCAATTCTCAAACCAAAAAGTGTGGCCGTCATCGGTGCCTCAACCAGCCCGGATAAAATAGGCCATGAGATTCTGAAAAACATCATAGACAGCGGCTTTAAAGGGGCTGTTTATCCTATTAATCCCAAGGCCGATATTATTCTCGATCTTACCTGTCACAAAAGCGTCAAAGATATCCCAGAGCCACCGGACACGGCTTTTATCATCATTCCTGCCAGGTTTGTACCCCAGGCAGTTCAGGAATGCGGTGAAGCCGGAGTGAAAGGCGCTGTGATCATTACCGGAGGCTTTAGTGAGGCTGGTGAGGAAGGCGAAGAACTCCAGAAGCAGGTGATTGAGGCGGCACAAAGATTCGGCGTTCGGGTGATCGGTCCCAACTGTCAGGGCGTGAACAATCCCCATCATCCCTTGTGTGCGTCCTGGCCCCTGCTGACCTACCAGGGAAAAATCGCACTCATATCCCAGAGTGGAACAGTCGGTGCTGCAATGATGGATTGGTTGTCCGAGGACAAACTGGGAACTGCCAGTTTTGTCAGTATGGGCAACCGGGCGGATGTAGATGAAGCGGATCTTATTGCCTATTTCAACCAGGACCCTAACACCGAAGTGATAGCAGCGTATATTGAAGGAATAAAGCGTCCCGAGCATTTCATTCAGGTGGTGGAGCAGCTGAAAAAACCGCTGGTGGTTCTCAAATCCGGCCGTACACCCAAAGGAAAAGTTGCGGCTGAGTCCCACACCAAGGCTTTGGCCGGAGCTGATGCCATCTATGAGGCCCTCTTTTCAAAATATAACATTTGCAGGGCCTACACAGCAGAGGAATTTTATGACTATGCCAAGGCCCTGGCTTATCTTAAACCACCTAAGGACAATCGTATTCTTTTTATAACCACATCCGGAGGTGCCGCTATTCTGGCAACAGACCAGGCTGAACAAGAAGGCTTAGACGCATCTCCCCTTCCCGAGGAACTGGTGGAGGCGATAACGCCGATCATTCCGGCCCATGCTATAAAGGCCAACCCCATTGATCTTACCGGAGATGCCACCGCTCAGATGTTTAGGGATGTTATTGAGGTAACCCGCAAATACTATGATACACTGGGTGTGATTTTTGGAGATCCGGTGGAAGATGCCTCCAGTGTTGTAACTCCTAATGCCAATGAGCTGGTTATTTTTTATGGAGGAGCCGACGTCGAACGTTATGAAAGTGAGCGCATGCACCTTAAAGGAATTCCGGTGTTCCCCACTCCAGAACGGGGAATAAAAGCACTGGCCAGAGTTCTCGAACGCAAAACGTTGGATGTGCCCCAGAAACCAACGCTTACGGTTCCTGTGGCCGGCCGGCAATTGCCACTTCACCGGGCATTTGCGAAGATTTCCGAACAAGGAATTCTTTGCACAGATTTCGCGCTGGCCAACAGCCAGGCCGCTGCTGTAAAAATTGCCCAAGAACAGGGATTCCCGGTAGCTCTAAAAATCAGCTCTCCTGATATCCTGCATAAGAGCGATATCGGGGGGGTGCACCTCAACCTAAGTTCTGCTGATGCAGTGGAGGAAGCTTACGATAACCTGTTGGTAGCCATCAACAACAATTGTCCTGAATCTCACATAGATGGTGTATTGGTCAGCAAGATGGCCCCGCCGGGCATGGAAGTTATTGTGGGGATGAATCGTGACCCGCAGTTTGGTCCAATTATCTTGTTTGGACTTGGCGGCATTATGGTGGAGATCTTTCAGGATGTCAGTATCCGACTTCTTCCTTTAACCAAGGATGAGGCGCTGTCTATGATACGTGAAATCAAGGGCTATGGCCTTATTACCGGCCATCGCGGCCAGCCGGCGATGGATGAACAGGCCATGGCCGACTGCCTGATGGCGGTGGTCCGGATAGCCGAGAGGTATCCGGAAATTATCGAGATCGATCTTAATCCGGTATTTGCCTATCCGGATGGAATACGGGTGGCAGATGCCCGGATCATTGTAAAGAAGGGCGGTTAAACTGAAGTTCGAGGATTATATCCTTGATAAATTTGACAATTTTGGATAGGATATATTACTCAATAAATTAAAAGACAAAATTTCAGATCACTTTACCCGTTGCCGTCTATCCGCTTGGTGTGCAATTGTGGTTCAGGGAAACCGGATCTATTTGGTCTTTGATTCTTGTTTGTCCGGTAAAGAAGAAAGGATAAAACTTGACGAATGTAGTACACGATGACCTGTTTGTAGGGCTTAAAAAGCAGTACCCCATGCTCCAAAACTTTACCGATCGCACCTTTGGTGTGGAGATCGAATTTTTCGGTCTGAACTATGTGATAACACCCTTGGATAATAGTATCATCAAGCCTTACTGCATTTCCTCCCGCGCTAAAGACGGGCGCCACATTCTGGATCTTTTCAAGGATTACAATCTGTCTTTTGGTGCCAGCCGGGACACGTGGCACTTTGAGCAAGATTCTTCCGTAAGAGGCAAAGGACACACTAGATGTGGTGCTGAACTGATCAGCCCGATCTTAAGCGGCATGGAAGGACTGGTGGAAGTCTTCAACGCTTTCCAATTTCTAAAAGCTATTGAAGGAATTGATATCGATGCAAGTTGCGGAATGCATGTTCATCACGGGGTAGACCCGGACGCTTACAACTGTAAAGAACTCCAGCAGCTTGTACATATCGTTCACCATTATGAAGATCTCTTTTATCTGCTTATTCCGGGAGAACGCAAAAACGCCAAAACCTGTCGCCCCATGGAAATTGACGTGAAAGCCTTCCTGGATGTTTGCGACGGTGATTTGGGCGGCAGCAATTGCCAAATCAAAGATCTCTGGTATTCGCTTCAAAACCGCTACGATATAAAGAGTGGTGTGAATTCACGCTACGACAAGACCCGCTACCACGGTCTGAATCTGCATTCCTACTGGTATCGCTCCACTATTGAATTTCGCTATCACTCAGCCCTGCTGGAAAAGGTAGATGAGGCCATCCAATGGATCATTTTTACCCAATTCCTTATTGAGTTGAGCCAGAATCACGTTCCGGATATCTATTACTATTCTGAAGCAAACAAATGGCTGGCAACCATCTATAAGATTTACAAAAAGTTCGGCTATCAGGAGCGCATCAAGCAGTCGCCAACTAGCACAGATCAACCAGTGAAACATATAAAATTGTTTAATTAATAAACATCACAATAATTTGGAGGTGACCATGTGTGACATATTGGCCATCTCGGCAGGCTATAACTATACGCCCAAAAAGTATCTGCCTATCTTCGCGGAAAAGGGCAGTGAAAACATGAACGGATGGGGTATCGGTTTTTTTCGCGAAGATCAGGCTTTGGTGGAAAAATCCGCGGAGCAGGTGTTCAGCGATCAACAAGTTCATGAAAGCTTCCAGAGACTCGCCCGGATCATTGACAGTCGGATCATCATTGCGCATCTGAATTGTCCCAAAAGCGGCGGGCGCCATAGTGCTCAACTTCATCCCTTCAAGCTTACCTTTTTGGATCACGACTGGTTGTTTGCCCAGATCGGTGTTGTTGAAAGCATTGCAGGATATTGCTCCACCGAAGAGCAATGCCTGGAAGCCGATGTC
The DNA here is from genome assembly GCA_019314155.1 of Deltaproteobacteria bacterium. Taxonomy (GTDB): domain Bacteria; phylum Desulfobacterota; class Desulfobacteria; order Desulfobacterales; family UBA11574; genus JAAXQD01. The sequence goes on along the minus strand of JAFCZV010000003.1, from coordinate 19,410 downwards.
TATACGGCCAGAATTTTCGAATATTTAAGAGATCAACTGGTATTGCTGAACCGCAAAAACCCTTATATCAGCGTATACATCTCCCTGCGCATCGCTATCCAAAAGCTGCTGGAAGACTATCCCGGGGATTACACTTTTTTTCTGGCCAATGAATCATTTCTCTTTGCCTTTTGTAACTTTAGGCAGCTGATGGTTCTCAAGGAGTCTGAAAGTATGGGAGACATTCTGCTGGTTACTTCCGTCAGAGAAGGGTTGAGTCGTACCGATTGGCACCCCATAACACCGGACCCACAATCCCAAGGTGAGCTTTTGGTGATTGCCGGTCCGGATGTGTTATATGCAGGTGAGGTTTGATACGGATTGTTGATCGCTCGATGTTAGTTGGGGTGAAGCGGAAATCCCGATTCATCGGGAGATCTCGATTCTGGCCTCTGGATACTTGATACTGGATATTACAAGCACTCCATTTCCTTAGCTATCAAGCATCCAGTATCACAAAGTGGGACTTTGGAGTAATAGAAAAGCTTCTGCAATTGTTTTCAGGCATAAAATTGCAACATGATTTGAAAAGAAATGTGTGACCTCTTTGCACTGTCTGCCAATAAAGATTATTCGGCACCGAAATTCCTGCCGATTTTTGCAGCTCGGGCCAAAAAGAACATGGATGGCTGGGGCATTGGTTTTTTCCGTAAATACCATGCCCTGGTTGAAAGATCGGCTGAACAGATTTTCCACTCAGGCCAATTACACGACAGTTTTCAAAGGCTGTCCCGTATCGTAAAGAGCAAAATTATCATTTGCCATCTCCGTTTCCGGACCAGCGGGCTTGTGGACGAGTGCCATGCCCATCCCTTTGTTCTAAAATTCGGTGGGCATGATTGGATTTTTGCACATAACGGCAACGCGCCGACCATTGAGTCATATCGAAGTTGCGGCATTCCAATTAAAGATGCCATAAGCGACTCGGCCAGAGCGTTTGAGTACATCCGGGACCGTATGGAAGACCATCACAGGCATGATGCAAAGCCTGAGAAGCTTTTCAATACCTTGTTAAACAGCACTTCGCAAATGATTGACCAGTATCCGGGTGGTTACAACTTTTTACTGTCCAACGGCCATCTTCTATTTGCCTTCACCAACCATCGCCAGTTTATGCTTATGAAAGGAAGCAAGAAACTAAAAGGTGCCTTCCTGCTCACCACTCTGGCACGGGGATTAACCAAAGAAAAGTGGTTGCGGGTGGCAAAAGCCACCAATCGCCGGGGACTGCTTCTGGCAATTTCAGGCAATGATGTTATTATGCATCAATCATTATAATTCCGATTCAATGGCCTCCTTTAAGCTGTGAATGGAAAATCCTTTCTCTGTAGATGTTTTTTTCAATTAAAAATCTATGTGATTTGACAAATTCATCATATCCGCCGTTCCCCAGAGCCATCCCAACCCTAAAAAAAAGGTTCTTCTCCAATTTAGTTGGAGATGATCCATATTTTCAAAAAGCTAAAATGTCATCGTCGAACACTTTTCGAGAATGTCATCGGGGATATCATCAAGGAAACGGGACGGACGGCTTAAAACTTTTCCGGAGATTCTGTCATAAACTGTCCTGGGATAGGTGAAAAAAAGGTGTTCCTTGGCCCTGGTGGCTGCAACATAGAGAAGTCTTAACTCTTCTTCAAGAGCTTTTTCATCATGAACGGCATGTGTCGACGGGAATCGTCCGTCAAGAGCCCATATAATAAAAACCGCGTGCCATTCAAGGCCTTTGGCAGAGTGAATGGTGGAGAGAATTAGGCGGTCGTCATCAGGATTGTCTGTAAATAAACCGTCATGGGAACTCGTATTCGGAGGCTCCAAGGCCATATCGGTTAAAAAACGTTCAAGATTATCGTATCGTTCCATAATGGTCAAAAGGTGCTCAAGGTCTTTTGCCCGTTTTGGATGATCATCATATTTGTTTTTTAATATGGGAGTGTAGTATTTAACAACAGCTTCACCCAATCGAATAACTGACATTGCGGATGGATCAATACTCGAAAAGAGATTCTTGAGTCGGTCCAGACTTTTTGATTGTTTTGCTTTAAGTTTCTTTTTAAACAATCCGGCATATCCTGATTGTTCAGCTGAAATCGACTCAAAAATATCTAGGGCGGTTTTGGGGCCGATATTGTCTAAAAGGAGAAGTATTCTATACCAGCTTAACTTGTCATAGGGATTAAACAGAAGTCTGACGTGGGACAGAACATCCTTAATATGTGCAGATTCAATGAACTTAAAACCACCGACTTTGATAAAAGGTATGCCTTCCCGGTTCAGTTCGATTTCAAGATCAAAAGAATGAAAACTTGCTCTAAAAAGGACTGCTATTTGATTTAACGGTACACCGTTGCGATTAAGTGTCTGAATTCTTTCAACCACAAATTGTGATTGCCTGTTTTCACTCCCGGCATTGACAAGTAAGGGCAATGACCCGCCGCACTTTCGCGTGAAAAGAGTTTTAGAATATTTCTGTTTAGCCCGGTCGATAATGATATTGGTGAGTTTTAATATCGGCTGGACACTTCGATAGTTTTCTTCCAATCTAATTATCTGGGTTCCAGGAAAGATTTCGGGAAATCTTATGATATTTTCAAAATTTGCGCCTCTGAAAGCATAAATGCTCTGGGAATCATCTCCGACAACCATGACATTGTTGTTGTTACCGGCAAGAAGATTTACGATCTCCGCTTGGATTTTATTTGTATCTTGATATTCGTCGACCATCAGATAGTGGTAGGTCGAACAAATTTTGTCACGGACATCAGGGTGATCTTTCAAAAGCATTTCCAGATATATCAGAAGATCGTCATAATCAAAAAAATTATGCTCTGCTTTTTGTTTTCGGTATGCATTGGAGATGGCATGAATGGATTCAAGATGACGGCTGAAATGAGGATAGTCGTCAAAGATGATATCTTCAATGGACAAGTTTTTGTTAACAGCCCTGCTGAAAATATTTGCCAAGGTTTGCTTCCGAGGCAAAGCGCCCGACTTTGATACACCTTTCATTTCTTTTCTTAGCATGCTGATGAGACTTTCGGAATCAGATCGATCGATAATAGAAAAACCATGATCGAATCCTATTTTGGAAGCATATTTTCGCAGGATAGAATAGGCAAAAGAATGAAAAGTTCCGCCGGCAACGTCTTCGCATCGATTATCGAGAAGCCGTGAGGCCCTTTTTAGCATTTCCTGAGCTGCTTTGCGTGTAAACGTCAATAAGAGGATGGCGCTTGGAGAAATGCCTTCTTCTACAAGACGTGCCACCCTGTATGTCAGGGTTCTTGTCTTCCCGCTCCCTGCTCCGGCAATGACAAGAAGAGAGCCTTTTATAATATTGACGGCTTGAAATTGGGAAGGATTGAGTTCTTTTTTATATTCAATGCGAAATTTCATTTTTTTAATAAAAGAAGAAATTAACTACAACTAATCGGCTTCCGGCTCGTAGTGCCTACAGCTCGGAGAGGAAGTGATCCTTATTTACTATACATCGTCATTTCGTTTGCGGGCGGTTTCAGATAAATTTTTCAAAAAAAATATCTGTCACAAGGTTGCTTCTTTGTCAATAGCTGTAATTATTATTTACGGTCAACGGTCGTTTTCTCTGCGTTCATTTTGGGTTGACATTTGAATAACTTATATATAGAAGACAAAATAATAGTATTAATTTTGCTCATTAAGGAGGAAATTTTAATGAAGAAGGTAAAAGATCAATTGAAGACAATCGCCAAATCACTTCTATCTCTCTCCAAGAAAGTTGAAAAAATCGCCAAACAGGCTGATGCGCTGCGGCCTGTCAAACCTGCTCCTGCGGCAAAGAAAACCGTGGCAAAGAAAACCGTGGCAAAGAAAACTGTGGCAAAGAAAACTGCGGCAAAGAAAGCCGTAGCAAAGAAAACTCCGGCAAAGAAAGCAGCTCTTCCTAAACAATTGACCGTACTGGATGCAGTGTTTGATTCCATCAAAAGAACCAAGAAAGGCGTTACCGTTGCTAAACTCAAAGAAAAATTGGACCTTAATGCCAAACAGCTGAGCAATGCTCTCTATAAGCTCTCAAAGCAAGGTAAAATCGAAGCTAAGTCACGCGGTCTTTATTTTAAAAAATAACGTTTATGTGACCCGTAGAAGGGCTATAAAGATTAAGTCCGCAAAGCCGGCCTGATGTTGTACGAAGGAAGCCTTCTGTGTGCCTGAAATGATAGAACAGGCAGATGGAAGGCTTTGTGCTTTATTGACAAAGGAAACTGTCTGCCCCCCATTGAGTGCAAACACGAACAATGGAGATTGGATTAATTAAAATTAAACGATCCCTTTTCCTCAATGAAGGTCCTTGCTTGTAATTTTTCAATTAAAATACTTCCTGGATTTGATATCTGAAAAATCTGTTTTATCTTCTTTATGGACTGTATATTCGTTTTTTGAAGGGCTGTTGATGTGTACCCCCAATTGAGATTTGTCAGGGGCTTACCAGATCCCCTTTTGCGGGGCTGCAGGCTGCTTCAACATATAACTCATGATTTTATACCATTTTAATACACAGAAAGTTAGTCGTCATTTGGTCTGCGCGCATTTTGGGCGTTAGTCAAAGAGCCTATGTATAAGGAGAATAACGGTGTTTAAAAAATTCTTTGCCCTTTTTCCGGAAAAGTTATCACTATGTGCTTTCATGATCGTTGTTTTATTGTCTTGTTCTTCTATCGATCAAAGTTTCGATAGGGGTAAAAACCCGGTCGTTTCTGAAGATCATTTTGTACAGTTGATCGGATCCCAAAAAGTACTTGAAGAGACGGATTCCTCGATTCTATGGCCCCATGAAAAGAGCGATCTTCTACCCGATCCCACCCTTGTATTCAAAAAATTACCCAATGGTTTCAGATATGTATTAATGGAAAATCACTACCCGAAGAACCGGGTGAGTATGCATCTATATGTTCTGGCAGGTTCTATATATGAATCGGACACCCAACAAGGATTGGCTCATTTTCTGGAACATATGCTTTTTGACGGTTCAACGCATTTTCAGCCCGAAGAACTGGTGAAATATTTCCAGAGTATCGGCATGAAATTTGGACCCGATGCAAATGCCCATACCGGGTTTGACAAAACCGTTTATGATATGTTGTTGCCGGAAGGGGACGGCAAAAGTTTGGAAAATGGTCTTGTTGTCATGAAAGACTTCGCTGAAGGCGCCCTTCTCTTGCCATCTCAAGTAGAAAAGGAACGACGGGTCGTTCTATCCGAAATGAGAACCAGGGACTCGGCATCTTATAGAACCTATATTTCAACCATCAACTTTGAGTTTCCAGATGCTGTCATCTCCAAACGACTTCCAATCGGCAAAGAAGAAGTGCTCAAAAGCACAGAACGAAGGGACTTGAAAAATTTTTATGATACCTGGTATAGGCCTGCAAAGATGATCCTGGTGTTGGTGGGAGATTTTGATGCAAAATTGGCAGCAACGCTCATAGATAACAAATTCTCCTCCCTGGGGCCCAGAGCCCCCCCTGGAACCGTTCCTGAGTTTGGAGATATAAACCATAAAGGCGTTAAACCTTTTTATCACCTTGAAAAGGAATCAGGAAATACTACGGTAAGCATCGAAGTTGTAAAAAAAGTTCCGTCAAAAACCGATTCTTTGGACTTTCAAAAGAATCGCTTGATCAAATATATGGCAAATCGAATTGTAAAGCATCGTCTCGACACATTGGCGAGGAAATCCGACATGCCCTTCACCTCGGCTTCCATTAGTTCCGGAATTTTTCTGCATCAAATTAATTATGCCGAGATCTCAGCCGATTGTAATCCGGAAAATTGGAAGGATTCTCTTTCCCTAATCGAACAAACATTAAGAAAGGCTTTGAAATACGGCTTTACGGAACCTGAGCTTGCCAGAGTAAAAAAGGATTTTCTCTCAGAACTCGATAACGCAGTTAAAGAGGCTTCAACGCGTAACAGCCATGATCTGGCAAGAAACATCATATGGAGTCTAAACACAGACCGCGTGTTTATGTCCCCTGAACAGAAAAAAGAACTTTTTGCTTCGACAATCAGCTCAGTAACATTAAAAAATGTGCGCGATGCATTCAAGGAGATATGGCCGCCTGATGACCGCCTTGTGCTCGTCACCGGCAATGCAAAGCTGACCGGTATGAACACGGATCCTGAAGCTCAAATACTGGATGCTTATTTCAATAGCAGGTCTGTAGCAGTATCCAGGCCGATCAAAAAGAGCTCTGTAATCTTCCCTTACCTTCCGGAACCTGAAAAAGAAGGTCGGATTATCCGGACAAAAAAGATTCCTGATCTTGGAATTGTCCAGGTGGATTTTAAAAACAGTGCCCGTCTGAATCTCAAAAAAACCGATTTTAAGGCCAATCAGGTAATCATTAATCTTGCTTTTGGTCGGGGCAAATCTTGTGAGCCGTCAAATATGCCGGGTCTCGCGCTTCTAACCGCGAATGTGGTTAATGAAAGCGGTCTCGGAGCTCTCAAACGAGATGAGATTGAACGGGCCTTGTCCGGAAAAAATACAAGCGTTACTTTCCGTGTCGGTGAAGACCGCTTTTTGTTGAGAGGAGAGACGGTGACGCATGAAGTTCCCTTGCTGTTCGAACTACTTTACGCCCATTTTGTTGACCCGGGATTTAGAAAAGAAGCTTATGAGCGTTCTTTGAAGTTATACAGGCAGAAATATACAGCGCTTTCCAGTTCAATCGACGGCGGAATGGAACTTTCCGGCGTTCGTTTTCTTGCAGGAGGAGACAATCGTTTTGGCCTTCCTGATTATAAAAATTTCAACAAATTGACCCTTGACGATGTCAGATCGTGGATCACCCAGTCGATTGGAAATGATGATGTAGAAGTGTCTGTTGTGGGAGATTTTGATATCGAATCCACAATCAAATTGACCGCTAAATATTTTGGAAGCCTTTCCCTGAAACCTGTCATCAACGAACAAAAAGAAAAAAGATTGCCTGTATTCCCTGTCGGTCAATCAAAAACGATATCTGCTTTGACAAAAATCCAAAAAGGACTGATCGTTGTTGCCTATCCGACGGAAGATTTATGGGATATCAGCCGAACACGCCGTTTATCTGTTCTTTCGGCAATTATTTCAGAAAGGCTCCGTGAGCAGATACGGGAAAAGCTGGGGGCCGCATATTCTACGTTCGCTTTTAACAGGCCGAGTCGTGTTTACCCGGGATATGGGGTTCTTCAGGCAAGGGTTTATGTCGATCCCGAAGAAGCAGATGAGCTGATAAAAAAAGTAAAAAAAATATCATCAGACCTGGTAAAAGATGGTTTTACTCAGGATGAGCTGCACCGGGCCATAGCACCCTCGCTCACCAGCATTAAAGATATGCTTCGAAAAAACAACTACTGGCTCGAAACGGTACTAACGGGCTCTGAAAAATATCCCCAGCAGATTGACTGGAGCAGGACGATAAACAAAGATTATGAATCTATTACACAAGAAGAAGTTTCAAATATCGCAAAAAAATACCTGGATAACCATCGGGCAGCAACCATTATAGTGAAACCCAATAAACCCTAAATGTTCCGATTATGTCGGATAAGAGTTGAATAGGAGATTGCTCAACTTGACAAACTCCTCTGTGTTCAACGTCTCAGCCCGTCGAACGGGATCGATGCCCGAACATTCCAGTATATGCTTTGCCGTATTTGCGTCAATGTTGAGTTCGCTTGCGGCGAGCGCATTTTTCAGGGTTTTCCGTCTGTTTCCGAAAGCCGCTTTGATAACTCTGAAAAAGAATGCTTCATCTCGCGCTGGATGCACCACCTTATTTTTAAATCTTAATTCCAGGATCTCAGAGTCGACTTTGGGTTTTGGAAAAAAAAGAGACGCCTTGGCATCAGCCAGTTTTTTTATATCAGAACAGTAGCTGAGCATAACCGCTAACCGTCCGTAATCCTTACAATCAGGTTGTGCGGAAATGCGTTGGGCCATTTCCTTCTGAAACATAAGAATGGCCCGGCTCACCATTTTTCTGGATTTTACAAGTTGCACCAGAATTTGGGAAGAAATATTATAGGGGAGATTGCCCATCACCACTATCTTTCGGCCGATATTTTCTGCCAGAACTTCGATATCAACCGTCAATATGTTTTTTTCAATGATAACCGTATTTGAAAGACCGCTGGCCAGAATCTCTGTCTTTAAGATGTTGATAATTTTTTGATCTTTTTCAACCGCAAAGACCTTCTTCGCTTTACGAGCCAAAGGAATGGTCAGAGCGCCCAGGCCTGCTCCGATTTCAAGCACAACATCTTCAGGTAAGATTCCGGACCGATTTACAATCATTTTTGTAAACGCCGGATCTATTATAAAATTTTGGCCCAGCTGTTTTTTGGGACGGATATTGTGGGCGGCAAGTAGGATTCTAGGAGATGTCATACCTATAGACAAAAAAGTGCTTTAATAAATTCTTTCATGTTTTACGCGATCGTATGGTTAAAAAAATTTTTTTGGTTAGAAAGTAAGCCGAAATACCCGGTAAAATTCCCAGTATTACGCCTCCCGTGATCATGGCCATTGTAACATCCGCTCCCAGTCTAAAAAGTTCTAAAATCGACTCAAAATTTACATTAAATGAGCCTGAATCGCCCAGAATAAACATCCCCGCTTTATAACTTCCCCAATAAAAAAGCGGAGCGGTCAGCGGATTGCAAAACCAAACGCCGAGGGCCGCCGCAGCTTTGCTCCCGCGAAAAATAAACGCCAGGGCAACAGCGATGACCGTATGAAACGGCATGGTTGGAGTTATGCTTATAAAAACTCCGATAGCCATTCCCATAGCGACATAATGGGGATCTCCGTGAAGTTGTTTTACCTGTTTCGTGAATTCCCGGATTTTATTTTTTTTAAAAAACTTTTCTGTTTTCTTGGCCTTAGAATCTTGTTCTGTTTTTTTCATCTCTTTTTCGTGCATGAAAAATTCGTTTTCGTCTTAGGGTATCATGAAAGGTCGTTATTTTCAACGGCTCATTATTTTTTGCCATGGGCGGCATAAGGGGCTGACACCATAACAATTTGCCGTTTCAGCATCTCAGTTTCAGGGTATCTTAACACTAGCCCCGGGCTTACGGGAGCTTAAGCACAAGTTTCAGTCGGTTGGAAAGAGATATACGCCGTCGTGGAGCGTTCTCTCTCCATTGGGATTCAAATGTGTTCACCCTGTGCGAAGCGATTGTATAACTTGACTTTTTATACAAATTTTGCTGAACTCATAAAAAGGTTTTTGTGGGCGAATCCCAAAACACTCATGATGAGAGTTACGCAGAAGGAGGATCACATGGCCAGGAGAAAAGGGAAGTCTGTAAGTTTTGATGCGATGGTCAAGTTCTTCATACGATACTACAATATTCCGACGAAGAAAGATGTCGACAAACTTATGGCCAGGATGGATCGACTTGATAAGGCTATCAGGTCCTTTGAATTATATGCCAAAAGAAGATCGACGCCCTCTGTAAAATCTGCCGCCGAAAAATCTACCATGACTTCTTCCGATATGGCACTTGAAGTTATCAAAAGGTTCAGAAAAGGGGTAGGATTTTCTGAGATTCAGGACAGAACTGGTTTTGGAGAAAAAAAACTTCGCAATATTATTTACCGGCTTCATAAAACGGGAAAAATCGTTCGCAAGGAACGTGGCGTTTATATTGCCTCTTAATTTTATTTTGATATTTAGTCTGATACGAATGGAATCTTAAAGGTGCTCCTATCATGAATACGTCTATTGATAAGAACAACCCGGATCTTAAAGAAGCCGTCACTGTTTATGGCTATTCTATAAAACATGCCGTAGAACTTAGAGAAATCAATTCTCTTTTTTATCTTCTTGAACATACTTCAACAGGCGCCAGACACGCTCACATTAGCAACAGCGATAAAGAAAATACTTTTAGCGTAGCCTTTAAAACAGTTCCCTCCGATTCAACCGGTGTCGCCCACATCTTGGAACATACCGCTTTATGTGGTTCCAGTAAATTTCCTGTACGCGATCCGTTCTTTTCTATGCTTAAAAGGAGTTTGAGCACCTTCATGAACGCTTTTACTTCATCCGACTGGACCATGTACCCTTTTTCCACTCAGAACAGAAAAGATTTTTATAATCTAATGAATGTTTATCTGGATTCTGCTTTTTACCCCACCATTGATGAGCTTAGCTTTAAGCAGGAGGGGCACCGCCTTGAACCGGCAGATGATACACAAGATACGGATTCATTGAAACTGGTTTATAAAGGCGTTGTTTACAATGAGATGAAAGGGGCCATGTCTTCCCCGAACCAGGTCATGGTACGATCTATTTTAAATGCAATCTACCCGGAGACCACCTACAGTAATAATTCCGGTGGAGATCCTGCAGTCATTCCTCAACTGACATACGATAAGCTTAAAGCCTTTCATCGACGGCATTACCATCCCAGTAACGCTTTCTTTTATACCTATGGGAACCTGCCTTTAAGCGACCATTTGAAATATATCCATGACAAAATTTTGATCCATTTTAAACGCATAGACCCCAAGACCGATGTCCCACCTCATCCGCGATGGCGCGATTCTAAAAGAAAAACATATCCATATCCATTGGATAAAAATGAAGATCCGGCAAAAAAATGCCAGGTTTGTGTGGCATGGCTCACCGCCGATATCAAAGATTCTTTTGAGATCTTGATTCTTACCCTTCTTGAGAAGATTCTTCTTGGAAACCCCGCATCTCCCCTGCGCAAGGCATTGATAGATTCCAAACTCGGATCATCTCTTTGCGACGGCACTGGATATGATGCCGACAACAGAGACACCTTGTTCGTCTGCGGATTAAAGGACGTTGAAAACTCGGATGCCGGAAAAATTGAAACAATAATTTTCGATGTTTTAAAAAAGTTATCCAAAAATGGAATAGACAAACAGATCATCGAATCCGCCGTTCACCAGATAGAATTCCATCGAAAGGAGATAACAAATACGCCGTATCCATACGGAATTAAACTGCTCTTAGCTTTTGCCGGAAACTGGTTTCATGGCGGTGACCCTGTGAGAGTTTTGCAGTTCGATGCGGATCTTAAACGACTTCGTCATGAAGTTTCCAAAGGACCCTTTCTTGAAAATCGGATAAAAAAATATTTTCTGGACAACCCGCACCGGGTCCTTCTTTCCCTTGTTCCCGATCAGTTTATGGAACGGCATCATGCCGTCAGAACTTGAAAAAATTATAGAAGATACCAGCGCGTTAAAGCAACTCCAGGAAGAAAAAGAGGATGTTTCATGTTTGCCCACCCTGGAACTCGAAGAAATCCCGAAAGAAATTCAAAGTGTAAAAACATCGGCATCCTCCCCCATAGTACCGGCCGCCTGTTATCAACAGGCAACTTCCGATATTTTTTATTTCTTGGCAGTCGCCGGAAGTGGACTGCTGTCAAAACAGCGACTCCCTTTGGTCCCTTTCTTCTGCCATGCCTTTTCCAAGGTGGGCACATCCGTCCATGACTATGTAGAGATGGCACAACTGATTGATGCCTATACAGGCGGCATCGGCCTTTCCTGCGATGCCCGAACCGGTTTTGACGATTCCGGCGCATGTCTGCCCCTTGTTGCTTTTGGTGGAAAATGCCTGGTGCGGAATCAGGATAAAATGTTTGAAATTATTGAAGATCTTTTATGCAAATTCGATTTTTCAGACCTGGATCGTTTAAAAAGCCTTTTTCTGGAATACCGGTCCGGCCTTGAATCGATGATCGTTCAAAACGGGCACAGGCTGGCGATGACGCTGGCGTCAAGGAATTTTTCCATCAGTAATGCCCTCAGCGAGTCCTGGAATGGAATTCACCAATTAAAAACCATAAAAGAGATAACCGATAATCTTACAGAGGACACGCTTAAATCCATCTCTGAGAAACTTTCCGAAATCAGTAGAATTTTGTTTACAAAAAATAATCTCAAAATCGCTTTGATCGGTGAAGATCATGCAATTTCCGCAGCTTCTTCACCGATAGCAACCTTACAAAACGGGCTGGGAAAAGAACCGAAATTTTTAAAATCGACCCATGGATTCGGTCCGCCGGAAATCGACGTTTTTGATGCGATTCCCAGAGAAGGATGGAGTACATCATCTGCTGTTTCATTTGTCGCCGCTGCATTTAAGGTCGTTCGTCTGGAACATGAAGATGCACCGGTCTTATCCGTTATCAGCAAAATACTCAGGTCCATGTATCTGCACCGGGAAATTCGCGAAAAAGGCGGAGCCTACGGCGGGTTTGCCATATATAATCCTGAAAACGGAGTTTTTCATTTCGGTTCTTACAGAGATCCGCACATCGTTTCTACCCTCAAAGTATACGATGGCGCTCGGGATTTCATAAGATCGGGAACCTACAGCAACGAAGATGTCAAAGAAGCCATCCTCCAGGTATGCTCTGAAATTGACAAGCCTGATCCGCCGGGACCGGCGGCCAGAAAAGCTTTTTTCAGAAAGATCGTCTCGTTGTCGGACGAGATGCGAGAACGGTTTAAGGAAAAACTCCTTTCAATTACTCGCCGTCAAGTCATGAACGTTGCTGAAAAATATTTTACTGATATGGATGATCGACAGGCAGTAGCGGTTATATCGAGTGAGGACAGATTGAAGTCCGCCAACAGAGAACTTACAAACAACCCGCTTAAACTTTTCAGAATCTAACCTATTTTTCTTGATACACTGCCGCGGCTGCATCCAGCGCACCGGGCTGAACCTTAAATTTTTCAGTTTTGAGAGCCGTTTCAAGGGCGGAGAGAAAAAGCAAAACGTTCCTTGGGTGGCTGGTATGCCCCATGAGTCCGACCCGCCAAATTCTACCGGCAAATTCACCCAATCCGCCACCAATTTCGATACCGAAGTCATTGAGGAGGGCTTTACGTATTTTGATATCATCCACACCATCAGGAATACAAACCGCATTCAACATCGGAAGTCGTTCAGATTCCGGTACAAGCATCGAAAGCCCCATTATTTCAATTCCGGCGACAAGGGCGCGATGATTTAATCGGTGTCGCTCAAAACGCCGCTCCAAGCTTTCCTCTGCAATAATGCGCAATGCTTCATGGAAACCGTAAATCATATTAATGGGTGCCGTATGATGATATTTCCTTTCATCTCCCCAGTAGTCCCTGACCATGGACATATCCAGATACCAGCTCACCACCGGCGTTTTTCGTCGTTCAAGGACATCTAACCTCCTCATCGGCAATAATTAATTTGAAAGCCAGGAATCATCAGCCTTGTCAAATGCGGAGTCGATGCTCCAAGTTGTTCCTCGACTTAAACCTGGCGGAAGGAAGAAACTAACGTACGGGCTCACAGCCCAAGGGTTAAACCTTCTCTTCCAACAGTATTGATGATTTTACCGAATTAAGAAAGCTATTGACTACAATCGTGTCAACTTTTACCAGACGGAGAGGGCGGGGGGACACCCTCCGCACCCCCGTTTTAAATTTATTTTTTATTCAATTTTCAATATACAAGTGGTATGACAGGTTTCCATCATTTCCCTCTCCCTGAGGGAGAGGTTTAAGGTGAGGGGAAATGCAGCACCACGCAGAAGTTGGACTTTTTACGAGACCGTCAATTATTAGCTTTTGATCAGTTTTCTTAGCTGCTCCAGGGCTTCATTGGACATCTTGAAGGAATGCTCGGGACCGGGGAAGGTTGCGCTCATGACATCGTTTTTGTATGCCTTCAGTGCGCTTAGGATAGTCGGCCTGATCTTTGTATACTGCTTGACAAATTTGGGCACAAACTTGTCAAAGAGTCCGATCATATCGTGGGTTACCAGCACCTGGCCATCAACATCCACGCCGGCGCCGATTCCGATAACCGGTACGCTGACCGCTTCTGCCACAAGCTTTCCCAAAGGTGCCGGAACCGCTTCCAGAATCATCGAAAATACGCCGGCATCTTCCAGCGCTTTGGCGTCGTCGATTATACGCTTGGCTGCTTTGGCGTCTTTGCCCTGCATTTTAAATCCTCCCAGGGCACTGGCTGTCTGAGGGGTCAGACCGATGTGTCCCTGAACCGGAATGCCTGCTTTTACAATTGCCTCTATGGTCGATGCAAAGTCAATACCGCCTTCCAGCTTTACGACGTCACACCCGCCTTCTTTCATTAATCGACCGGCATTTATAATGGCTTCACGAATGGAGGTGTTGTAACTCATAAAGGGCATGTCGCCTATAATAAGGGGTCCCTTGCAACCGCGAACTACCGCTTTTATATGGTGTATCATGTGCTCCATGTTCACTTCAACTGTACCGTCCAGCCCCATAACCACCATACCCAGGGAATCGCCCACCAGGACGATATCGACACCGGCTTCATCCGCCATCAGACCGAATGGATAGTCATATGCGGTTACCATAACCAGCTTACGCCCGTCTTTTTTAGCCTGCCGTATATCTAAAACGGTTACTTTATCATCGCTCATCGCTTATTCTCCTTACATCTGTTGTCTGTTACCTGACTTTTTTGTACATAGTTAACTATGATGGTCTCGTAAAAAGTAAAAAAACTTTCTTTTACGAAACGTGTTAAGTTTTAGGATTTAAGTTTTAAGTCTCTGTTAAAACAGATAATATCATTAACCTAAAACATAAAACTTAACACCTAAAACCTGATGAATTCGATTTTTAAGAATTCATCAACTATAGTGTGCCTGCAGTGTTTCTAACAATGTGGTCAGGGTTTGATTGACCGGCACATTAAGACCAAGTTTTTGAGCTTCTTTTACCACTGCACCATTAATGGCCCCGATTTCGGTTTGACGTTTATTGTCAACATCCTGCCCCATGGACGAGCGGTTGGCGCCGGTGGCTTCGGCGACCTGAAAAACATGCTCCACCATGTCGTCCGGTATCTTTATACCATGAGTCCGGGCGACCTCCATGGCTTCCTCCACAGCCGCGTGGACAAGCGCCCTGGTGGAGGAAAGATCAAGAATCTGACCATTTTTTATTGCGGTCAATGCAGTAATTGCATTGATACCGACATTGATAATAAGCTTTTTCCAGACCACACTCCGGATATCATCCATCGTCTCAGTGGCAATGCCCGCTTTATTAAATACATCGGCGATACTTTGTGCAGCGGCTTTTTCATCGCCGGACCACATCCCGATTAAAGTCGGGCCAATTCCTGCATGGCGGATAAGTCCAGGCTCCAGCATGGTGGCACCGTGAGAGGTGGTTCCTGCGATGATTCTGCCCGGATCTATAACTTCGGCGATTATGTCGGCATTGCCCATCCCATTTTGCAGGGTTAGTACAAAACCGGTACTACTAACAAGTTCTGAGGCTACCCTGGCGGCATCACCGGTACGGGTCGATTTGACAAAAATTATTGCCAGGTCTGCTTTCCCGATCGTTTTTTTATCGGTGGTTGCTTTTACATTAACCGAGCGTGTTTTGCCGTCGAGTTCTATCCCAAGACCATTTTCATTGATGGCTTTTACGTGTTCGGCCCATATATCGTAAAGCCGGACGCTTATACCTGACTCGGATAAAAGTGCTCCGAAAAGACTCCCCATGGCACCTGCACCCACAACCGTGATTTTCATAACACTCTCCTTTACTATTTTGCCACGAGTTTTGCCATCCACATGGTCAGGGGCGAATAAAAGGTAATTATTAGAAGATCTATAATTAAAACTCCCAGAAAAGGCATAATCCGTTTGCTGATGGCTGTGAGGCTGTCACCCGAAATGGAACATGATACGATCAGGCAGATGCCCATGGGAGGAGTAAGCATTCCGATTGCAAGGTTTACGACAACGATGACTCCAAGCTGGATTATGTCGATACCAAGGGAAGGCAACATCGCTGTAATCATGGGCACAAGCAGAATCAATGAAGCGGTGGTCTCAACAAATGTACCGGCAATGAGAAGGACCATATTGATCAGCAACAACAAAATAATAGGATTTTGAGTCATGTTTAACAATGTACCGGCAAGATGGGCAGGGATGTCTTCGATGGCTGCAATCCAGCTAAAGACCGATGCTGTTGCAATGATAAACATGACAATAGAAGAGGTTATTGCACCGTTTCTGAATAAATGAAAAAGATCTTTTACTTTAATCTTTCTATATACAACCATGCCGACAACGAGAGCATAAACCACGGCCACGGCAGCCGATTCTGTTGCAGTAAAAATACCGAAAAGGATGCCCCCGAGTATTATAATCGGTGCTCCCATGGCAAGAAGGGATCTTTTAAAAGTGCGCCAGACTTCTTTTATTGAAAAGCTGGTTGTTGCTGCGTAGCCTTTGTTAACTGAAATATAGGTCGCTACACCTATGAGAGAAAGTCCGATGAGCACACCCGGCAGAATCCCGGCTGCAAAAAGTTGGCCGATAGAAGCTCCTGTTAAAAATCCAAAGATAATCATAGGGATTGAAGGTGGTATGATAACGCCGATGGAACCGCCGGATGCTTGAACTGCTGCGGCAAAATCAGATTCATAGCCTGATTTTTTCATTGCCGGGATCAGAATAGCACCCACCGCAGCCGCATCAGCCGCTGCAGATCCGGATATACCGGCAAAAAACATTGCTGAAACAATTGTAACTGCAGCCAGTCCTCCCGGAAGCCAACCCACAAGAGAATTTGCAAAATCTATAATCCTTTGGCTGATTCCACCGGCTTCCATGATCGTCCCGGTAAACATAAAAAGGGGAACGGCCATAAGGTGAAAGGAGTCTGTTCCGCTGAACATCCGCTGGACGACCATCATCATGGCAAAGTCGCCCTGGATCAGTATTGCCAGAATTGAGGCAACACCGATGGCAATTGCGATGGGGGTATTTATTGCAAAAAGAAAAAGAAGGGAGAAAATCAGAATTTCAGTTGTCACGGGAACCTCTTTTCAGTTCATTTACTAAAAATGTGATGCCGTGAACCAGAAGGATAAGGCCGCTTATTGGAATGATGCTTAAAATAATCCATTTGGGCAATTGAAGGGCCGGTGATATTTGCAATCTTACAAAATAGGCGAACTGACAGCCATAAAAGATCATTACACAAAATAACATGATTGAAGCTATGTGAGTTAACATGGCTGATGCTTTCCGGATTGAATGAGACATTCTGGAGTACAGGATATCAATTCCCGGATTGGCTTTGCGATAATATGCCACTGAAGCACCGAGAAAAGTGAGCCATACCAGAAGGAAACGGGCAAGTTCTTCGGACCAGAACAATGATTGATTCAGCACATACCTGAAAAAAACCTGCACAGCTACGATGATAGCCATTGTAAAGCCAAAACCGAAAAGAGAATATTCAATCCAGTGATTTATGGTGCGGCTTAACCGTTCAAGAGTGTGCACGATGCCCCCATTGGTAATTGAAGATTGAAAATTGACGATTCAAGATTCCCTTCCTCATTCAATTTTCAATCTTCAATCGGAAGTATTCAATCTATTGGGTTGCATTCAACATTTCTATCAGCAACGCTTGGACCCTGGGTTCGCTGTATAAATCCATATCTTTCAGCTTAGCAACCTTTGCACGAAATGCTCCAATATTCGGATTTTCTTCTACCTGCATTCCTTTTTCTTTTAAAAACTTCAGTCTTGCAGCATTTTTATCGCGATTTTGCTTCCGCTGGAACACTGCTGCTTCATACATTGCTTTTTGAATCATATCCTGGGTTTTTGAATCGAGTATTTTCCACCATTTTAGTGAAGCCACATCAATGTGGTAGGAATAGACGTGGCGGGAAAGGGTCATGTATTTTTGTATTTCATAGAATTTATAGACTTCCATGACCCAGAGGGGGTTTTCCTGGCCGTCGATAACGCCCTGTTCCAACTCGGTGTAGATTGGCCAGGGCATTGGCGTTGGATTCGCCCCAAGAGCCTGCCAGATGGCTTTGTGGATTGCCGAAGCCATAACCCTGATTTTGAGCCCCTTTATCTCATCCGGACTTTTTACCGCCCGTTTGTTGTTTGTAAGGTTCCTGAAGCCGTTTTCTGAAAAGCAAAGCCCTTTAAACCCGGAACTTTCCAAGCTTTTTAGTATTTTAGTTCCAAGAGGCCCGTCCAGGATTTCATCAGCCTGTGCATTATCTTTAAAAAGAAATGGATAGTTAATAACCCTTGCAATGGGATCAAATGTGTCAAAAGGGCCTCCGGTAATAACTGCCATCTGGATAGTATTCATCTGGACCTGCTGGAGAATTTCGGTTTCATTGCCAAGGGATGCGGAGTGAAAAATCTTAACCGTTATTTTACCTTTTGAGCGCTGTTCTATCAGTTCTTTGAACTTTTCCGCAGCAATGTTCTGGGCACTGCCGGGTTTGGTTACAACGCCGAGCTTGATCTCCATTTCGGCCATTGCAGTAGTTGAAAAACAAATAAGCGAGACGACTACCATAAGAACTAAAAATTTTTTCATAACCCTACCTCCATTAATTGTGTTTTGTTTTACTTCGGAAAGACCGCTCCTTTATCCGCACTTGATACAATTTTTGCATATCTCGCCAAATAGCCGGTTTTTACTTTGGGTTCAAATTCAGGCAATTCTGGACGATGTGGCAGTGGGAGGGAATACCTGGTTATTCTCTACGCGAGAGAGCAGACCCTTGGAGAGATCGGTCAATTTACCCAACTGTTCCAATGTGTATCCCTTATTCTTTCTGAATTTCCGAATTTTATCCGCTATCTTTTTTTGAAGCATGATTAACCTCTTTAAATTCATTTATTTTTATTAAACTTTTTTATTCTATTGTCAAAGATAATTTTTTCTGTTTTGCACGATAGCTATAATCACAAATATGACTTTTTAAAAGAACGTCAATATTAGTATTGACTAAAAGTTAATGAATTCGTAAAAAATCAGATTCATTAAAACTTAATTCATAACTTTGACAAACAGGAACCAAATTATATGTGACATTCCGTGTTTTTCCGTGGTAAGGTTATGCAAAACGAAAAGATAATAAAATGATACAGCTAATCAGAGGTTTTAAAGACATACTTCCCGGAGAAGTTGAAATCTGGCAGCAGATAGAAAGGGTGACCAGGTCTCTTTTTGAAGATTTCGGATTCAAAGAGATCCGAATTCCGATTATGGAGCGCACCGAACTGTTTGCCAAGAGCATTGGTGAAGATACGGATATTGTCGAAAAAGAAATGTACACCTTCCCGGACCGAAAAGGTGATCTTATCACCCTGCGGCCCGAAGCAACGGCATCTGTTTGTCGATCATATATCCAGCACAAATTGTATGCGAAAGATCCGGTCCGGAAATTTTATACCATCGGCCCTATGTTTCGCCGGGAAAGGCCCCAAAAAGGGAGATACCGGCAGTTCTATCAAATC
>JAFCZV010000571.1 GCA_019314155.1 Deltaproteobacteria bacterium | reverse complement strand
GACAAAAATGCAAAAAAGGGCATTCCTATTTTGAGTTGGAATTGCCCCTATCCTTAACAAATCACCTAAGAGTGATTGTTATCGCGAGCTTAAAATTTCCAGTATTATGTCAACGGATTGATATCAATAACAATCCAACCTTCTGTTACAGTATAGATAGCAAAATGATAATTAGCGATTAAATGGTTTAATTGCATTATCTATCTGATTTTTCTATAAAAAGAAACGGAGGTAGATATGCAATACCAGAAATTTTTAGAGAAATCTGATAAAGGCGATTTTGGCTCTTATCCCCTGAATTTCCATTCGTATTTTAAAGGGGATCTTTTTTCCAATGATCTCCAGACCAAATTCCCACCGGCCAACCCAGATTATGAATCGGGAGCTCGCATACCCAACCAAAGGGAACGCTATCGTACGCGTTTGGTCGGAGAGATATCCGGCCTGAGAGTTCCGGGTCAAGATCACTTAAAGAGCTACATCCTCCACAAGTTCCGCAATAACTGCAAACGAAACACGATCCGCGGCGCTCTGACCAGTGCTGTCAAATTTCTCAAATTCATTCAAATTCATGGCCATAGCGGGCTTGAGACCTTGAGACGATCTGACATCGAGGCCTTTGTGGAGTTCGAACAAGATCGAGGGCTGTCGGCTGGGACCTTGTGTACACGCTTAGTTTGCCTGTATGCCTTCATCCGCTTCCTTGCCGATGAGGGTGTGATGAGCCGGGAGTTGCTCAAACGAAAGATTCACATCAAGCAGCCCACCAGATTACCCAAGAGCATCGAACCGGATGATGAAGATCGTATCCTTGCCCAAATCGATAAAGTAAGAGACAAAGCCATGATCCTCTTGCTCTTGAGGACCGGCATGCGGATCGGGGAGTTATTGAAGACGGAGATGGAAGATATCAGCCTGGAAGGACAACTGATCAGGATTTATGAAAGTGAAAAGACCGGCACAGGGCGGGTAGTCTTTTTTAGTAACGATGCAGCGGAAGCGCTGTATCATTGGCTCATGAAAAGAGATCACTGGAAGAAATACCTTTTCCACGGACCTCGCGACAAAGCCATATCCTATACGGCTGTATGGAAAATTTTTAAGGCTTATGTGGACAAAGCAGGATTGTCACACAAAGGAATTACCCTGCACTGCCTTCGTCACACCTATGCCACAAATCTCTTGAATGCCCGTATACCCATTGAAGTACTACGCGATTTACTAGGCCACAAAAATTTAGAGCAAACACGACGGTATGCCAACCTGACAGATGTAACACGCAAAGAGGAGTACTTCAGAGCCATGGCCATTATTGAAGGGAGTAAAAACAAATAAAAAAGGGATTCTGTCATTTTTATTTGGGGGCCAGCCCCCAATCCCCTGGGGTTTAGCGCATGATTGGAATACCGGATGGGCAGGAAAAAATGGGCAGAGCAAACCGCCCTGCCCATCCGTATATTCACCTGCTCCGGCGCTCGGGTCGCTCCCCAGCGTTGCCCTATCCTCCGGGTAGGCAACAGCAGTTTACTACACTACTCATTACTTGCAAGTACTATTAAGGGAGAAACCGATGAACCTAACGCATTCGATTCTCGACTACCGACGTTATCTTAAGAGAAGAAACTTCTCTTCGCATACCATTATCAATTATATGAGCAGCATCAAGCTCTTCATATTATGGTTGAACATCCCTGTGGAAGTAGTTAGCTATGACAAGATATCCAGCTAGCATCCGCAATCCATCAACAGCAATCTATACCGGATACGCGGGTTCTACGACTTTCTGCATTATGAAAAAAACCTACCCATAAAAAATCCGGTTAAGGAGAGATGCGGTCTCCGTTTGCCCAAACCCCTGCCCAAATATCTACGCGATGCGGATGTGAAAAAGTTTTTCAGTGTCATCAATAAAGCAAGGGACTTGGCCATTTTCAAGGTCATGCTGCGCTGCGGCTTACGCCTCGAAGAAACGGCAAATCTTACCAAGGACGCTGTTGATCTGGAGCGCCAGCAATTGATTGTTTTTAACGGCAAAGGAAACAAGGACCGTGTAACATTCATCAGCGACGATGCCAAAGAAGCAATCAACCACTATCTGAAACGACGGTCGTCATCCAGGGTCAAGAAGATATTTTTGGTGGAAAAAGGCACCTATAAAGGCATGCCCATATCGGTTCATGGTTTTAAAAAACGCATGGAGTATTATGCTAAAAAGTCCGGAGTGAAGCTATCCTCTCATCATCTTCGTCACACCATGGCGACCCAGATGTTGAATGCAGACACGGATCTGGTTACCATCCAGACGCTTCTAGGGCACAGCAGAATTACAACAACAGAACGTTACGGCAAGGTCCACAATGCAAAAGCGAAGCGGGACTACTTCAAGGCCATGC
>JAFCZV010000128.1 GCA_019314155.1 Deltaproteobacteria bacterium | reverse complement strand
TGCGACGAATGTCCATGATGAGCACTACGCCTTTTAACGTTTTTCTGGTTGACAGGTATGTCTCAATCATGGGTCCCCATGTTCTTTTTATAGATTCCGGAACTCTGGCGTATCCGAATCCAGGGAGGTCTACAAACGAGAACGCATTGTTTATGTTGAAAAAATTAATGAGTTGGGTGCGTCCGGGTGTGGAGCTGGTCTTTACCAGACGTTTACGGTTTACGAGGGTGTTGATCAGAGAAGATTTGCCCACATTGGATCGTCCCGTAAAAGCGATCTCCGGCAAGATCGCAGAGGGATAGTGGGATGGTTTAACAGCGCTTTTAACAAAATCAGCCGATTTTATGATCATGGTGTTTTAGATAGTTCTCCAGTCGGTCCAATCCCTCGGTAATGTTTTCCATTGAAGTGGCATATGAAAATCGAAGGTAGCCCTCCCCGTTTTTACCAAAGCCGATGCCCGGCGCTACCCCGACATGGGCTTTTTCGAGAATATCAAAGGCGAGTTTATACGAATCGCTGGAAATGTGTTTTGCATTTGCAAATACATAAAAAGCCCCTGTCGGTTCCACGGTAATCCCGAGACCCATATCTTTAAGGCGACGGATCATGTGCTGTCTTCGCTCATTGTAAATTTGCTTCAATAAAATGTTTCGGAGCGATCATGTATCCAAGTCTTAAACCGGTCATGGCATATAGTTTTGAGAAACCGTTGAATACAAATGCCCTTTTCGTAAATTCCAAAATAGAGTGTTCTTTACCCTCATAAACCAGACCATGATAGATTTCATCCGAGATAATATACGGTGAATCCGGTTTTAACGACAGCTCGGCAATAGCCGCCATGCGCTCCTTGGAAAGCAGGTTTCCGGTGGGGTTTGACGGGGAGTTGATAAATATTCCTTTTGTGTTGGGAGTTATCTTTTTTTCAATGGCCTTAGGTCGGTATTGAAAGCCGTCTTCCTCATAAACAGGTACGAACACCGGATTGCCCTGAACGAACTTTATAAAATTGGGGTAGCAGGCATAATGGGGATCAGAGACAATGACCTGGTCTCCTTTTTCCAGGAGAGCGGAGAACATAACAAACATCGCCGGAGACGTACCCGACGATATCACGATCTGGTCAGGATCCACCGTTACACCATATGCCTTTGAATAATGTTCGCTGATGGCTTCTCTGAGTTCTATAATACCCAGACTGTGGGTATAATGGGTATGACCGTTGTCGAGTGCTTTGCAGGCGGCCTCTTTGATGCATCTGGGGGTGTCAAAATCGGGCTCGCCCACTTCCAGGTGGACCACATGCACACCTCGGCGTTCCATTTCATGGGCTTTCTCTAGAACGTCCATGACAATGAAAGGGGTCATTTCTCTGGTTCGATTTGATGTCATTTTTTTACCTTACACGACTTTATTCAACGGATATTCTATAATGCCTTCAGCACCATGCTTCAAAAGCTTTGGAATAAGGTCTCTTACAATCCTGGACCCCACCACCGTTTCCACAGAAAACCAATTCGAGTTGTAAAGGGGGGCAACTGTGGGCGCATTCAGGCTTGGAAGCAAAGAAACAATCTTTTTAAGGTATTTATCCGGAGTATTCATTTTAAGGCCGACCAGTTTCTCCGCTGCAAGAGCACCCTTCAATAAAAGGGCGATCTGTTCCAGCTTTTCTCTTTTCTCGGAATCCTTCCAGGCATCATGATTGGCAATGAACTGAGTATTGGTCTGCATCAATTCATGGATAATTTTCAGCCCGTGAGCCTTAATGGTACTTTCAGTCTCAGTGACTTCCACGATGGCATCGGCAAGACCGGAAACGACTTTTGCTTCTGTGGCCCCCCAAGAAAATTCAACGCTTACATTAATCTTACGTTCAGAAAAATATTTTTTGGTAAATCCCACAAGTTCGGTGGATATTCTTTTACCCTCGAGGTCCTCGAGTTTTCTAATGGGAGAATCGTGTGTTACCGCCAGTACCCATCGTGCAGGTCTTGCGCTCACCTTTGAATAGATAAGGTCTGTGATCACATGGACATCAGATTTGTTTTCAGCGATCCAGTCCTTTCCGGTAAGTCCGGCATCGAGGGTGCCGTTTTCAACATGCAAGGACATCTCCTGCGCCCTGCACAGAGCGCACTCGATGGTATCATCATTGATTTCAGGGAAATAATTTCTTCCGTTAACATTAATCTTCCATCCGGAACGCCTGAACAGGTCTATGGTCGCGTTTTGTAAGCTTCCCTTTGGAATTCCCAGTTTTAAAGGCCGTTTCATTTATTTGTACACCTCCTCGGGGTTAAAAATCGGTTTTCCAACAATCCGGATAGATCCATCCTCGACTTTTTTATAAAAACAACTTTTATGACCGGTGTGACAGGCCGCACCGCCGACCTGATCAACCTTCAACACCACGGTATCATCGTCACAATCGACCCTTATTTCTTTGATTATTTGCATATTGCCGGACGTTTTTCCTTTTATCCAAAGCTCTTGTCGGGTACGGCTGTAAAATGTGGCCTTTCCGGTGGCGAGTGTTGCTTCCCACGCCGCTTGATTCATAAACGCCAGCATTAATACCTCCCCGGTTTTATAATCTTGAACAACGGCAGGTATCAATCCACCCATTTTTTTGAAATTTAGTTCGATCATTGTGTTATCTCTTCGTTCAAATTGCAATTAAATACTTAAAACCAAAAAATTTATCTATTATAGGGAATAATGTCAATTTATTTTTTTGTTAACAGGGCATCTTGCTTAATGGCACCATATTTGATATTTATACTCTCTGCGCATGACGCATAAAGGTGTATGGTAACATTTGTTTGGTTGTTTTTTACCTGGTCCTCATGGCCAGGAAAAAAACAACGGTTATGCCATCTTAATCGGTTAAACTGGAATATTGGAATGATGGAGTGTTGGAGTAATGGGTTTCATGGAATTCTATCTGTTTTTAGATGCATAACGAAAAGATGTGTGCAGCTCCGGGATACGGGTTCTGCGTTTTGAACCCTTTGATTAAAATAAGAAATCTTCCGATTTTAATACCCAATATTCCACTACTCCAGCACTCCATCATTCCGGCTCGTATATACGGTAGACTTCACCCCTCTGGGGTGCTACCAAAGCCGGGTCCTCCCCCGCGTGGCGGGATCTAAGATGGGCCCTGCCTGCCCCGCTAAGCGGGGGATTCTTTACGTTTTAGAGTTTAAGAAATATGGCAAAAGACAAAAGAACATCTCAAGTACGCAAAAAGCGCGCTAAAAAGGGCCGAAGGGGTGGATCGGCAAAAATTATCCGATGGTTTTTGCTGGTATTTATTTTTACCGTAATGTCCGGTGTTATCGGAGTTGCCGGCGTCTATTTCTATTTAAGCAAAAATCTTCCTGAAATATTGACCTTAAAGGATTATCGTCCCCCTGTCATTACAACAGTCTATTCGGACGACAACCGAAAGATCGCTGAATTTTTTAAAGAACGCAGAATTGTAATCCCACTTTCCCAAATGTCCCCAATGCTGAAAAATGCATTTATCGCTGCTGAAGATGCAAGATTTTATAATCATAAAGGGATAGATATTTTAAGTATTATCAGAGCATTTTTCAAGAATATCGAGGCAGGGGCCATCGTTCAAGGCGGCAGCACAATTACCCAGCAGGTTGCCAAATCGTTTTTTTTGACCCCCCAAAAAAGCTATGTCCGCAAAATAAAGGAAGCAATCCTTGCATATCGCATTGATAAGAAATTTACAAAGGAAGAAATTCTATTTTTGTATTTGAATCAAATTTACCTGGGACACGGGGCATATGGGGTTGAGGCCGCATCAGAGAATTATTTTGGAAAATCTGCTCAGGAATTGAATCTGGCTGAATGTGCGGTTTTGGCAGGTCTGCCCCAGGCACCAAGCAGATATTCGCTGTTCAGGCATCCTGAAAGAGCAAAGCAGCGCCAGATCTACGTTTTAAACCGAATGGTTGGAGAAGGCCATATTACCAACTTCCGGGTTACAGAAGCCATCAATAGAGTGCTGGATATTAAACCCAGGAGAAATCTGTATATCGAAGAGGTACCGGTTTATACGGAACACATAAGACGTTACATTGCCAAAATATACGGTAATGACGTACTGTACGAAGGCGGTCTCCAGATTTATGCCGCAGTAAATGTTGAGATGCAAAAGATTGCGCGGGAAGAAATCGAAAAGGGGTTAAATGCACTCGATAAGCGCCAGGGATATCGGGGGCCCATAGAGCATCTTCCGCCGGAAGCGATAGAATCATTTTCAAAGGCGCTTCAGGATGAGCTTGATATGGCACCCCTTGAAGACGGCCGGATCGTAAACGGTGTTGTTATAGAAGTCAATGACAAGAACGATACGGTCATTATTCGTATGGGCAAGGCCCTCGGCGTAATTAGAATCGACGATATGCGGTGGGCAAGAACTCCGGATCCTGAGATTGCCTATTATGAAGCCAGAGTTAACCATCCCGGAGAAGTCCTAAAGGTCGGTGATGTTATACAGGTTCGGGTTAAACAAAAAATTTTCAATACCGACCGATGGTGGCTGGTTCTGGAACAGACGCCAAAGGCTCAAGCAGCCCTGCTTTGCATAGAGTCGGAAACCGGGTACGTAAAGGTCATGGTAGGGGGACGGGATTTTAGAAAGAGTCAGTTTAATCGCGCGGTTCAATCGCGGCGTCAGCCGGGTTCAGCATTTAAGCCTGTCATTTACGCATCAGCGCTTGATAAAGGATACACCCCTGCAACGACCATCATCGATTCCCCGATTGTGTATCAGGACATAGATCATGACTTTACATGGAAGCCCAGGAACTACAAGGAAAAATTTTACGGGCCTACTCTTTTTCGGGATGCACTTGCAAAATCACGAAATGTCGTCACCATTAAGATATTAAAAGGTGTCGGCATCGATTATGCTATTGATTATGCTCGAAAACTTGGAATTACGTCAACCCTGAACAGGGATCTTTCAATAGCCTTGGGATCTTCGGGTGTATCTTTGCTCGAGCTTGTTCGGGCCTATTCGGTTTTTAACAATCTTGGCTACCTTGTAAATCCTGTCTTTATCACAAAGATTTTGGACAGGGATGGAAATGTTATCGAAGAAGCCGAACTTGTAAGGGAAAAGGTTATCGAAGAGAGTACCGCCTATATCATGACCAGCCTTCTTGAGGGTGTGGTCAAACATGGTACCGGCCGGAGGGTTATGGCGTTAAACAGGCCGGTGGCAGGCAAGACCGGCACGACAAACAATCTTCATGATGCCTGGTTTGTGGGATATTCCCCACGATATACAACCGGAACATGGGTGGGTTTTGATGATGAGGCCTCCCTTGGGAAATCAGAAACCGGCTCTAGAGCGGCCAGTCCCATATGGCTCGGCTTCATGCAGAAGGTCCTGGCAGGCAAATCCGTCAGGGTTTTTCAAGTGCCCGAGGGGGTTGTCTTTTCAAAAATTGATGCTGAAACAGGTTTTTTGCCGATTCCTGAGTCTAAAAAGACCATTTTTGAGTGCTTTAAGGAAGGGACCGTTCCCACCGAATACACCAAGAAGCCGGATTCGATGACGGAGCCGGAACAGTTTTATAAGTCGGATATGTGATAACTGGATGCGGATAACGCTCAATTTGAGTTTCACTGTTTTTCTATGATTTAAATGCGTTTTTCCTGATTGTATCAGAGATATCCCTCGTTAGAGTCAACACCTTTGTTGTAAGATCGATGCTCAGTGAACCCGTTCCGCAGCTCGGTGTTATTAACGTTTGCGCCAGTATGGTGGATTTATCTATTCCGAGGGCCGCTATCTCCCTGACTTGATCCTCCCATTTAGCGATCAGTGATTCAGTGGTTTCTTTTTCAATATCGTCGCTGTTTAAAGTGGGCACGATCCCCCATGCCAATATTCCCCCGCGTTCGATAAAACCCTTGAGTTGATCCGAATAAAGAATCAACTTATCGAAAAAAGCGTATGCGTCAAAGCTGATGATGTCGGCATTGGATTCCAGAATCAGGGACCAGTCGGCATTGGCACAAACATGGATTCCAGCCATACCGTTTTCGTCATGTACAGCGTCAATTACCTCTTCAAAACATTTTTCCACTTCTTTGCGGGAGATGCTTATCATCGCAGAAGAACCGAATCCGGCCAGTGCCGGTTCATCAAAAAAAATAATGGACGGGCATCCAAATTCTGAAAGACTTTTGACCTGCCACCTGGCTTTTTGGGCCAGAAGCTTTACTGCTGCATCCCTTAGTTGTTCGTTGTAAAAGATCGCCTTTCCATTTTCATCGGTTAATCCCAACCCGAAGGTTATGGGACCGGTGATTTGTCCTTTTAACGCTACCGGGCGATGGGAAAGGTGCTGGAGATGCTCAATAAATGCAAAAAATCCTCCGGCGGTATCGGTTGTCATGGTAAACCTCGAACCGTCCAGCTCCGTTTCTCCTTCGCTTACAGATATATAATCTTTGTAAAACCCTAACAGATCATCATCAAAAGATGGATCAGCGGTATTAACAAAGGATTTGTCCTTCTCAATGGCAAGGCCCGTCCTTCTCAATGGCAAGGCCCGGAAAGCCTGGCAGAAATTGGGCGACCATTCCTTCTTCTCTATACACCGGCAATTGAACCCATATGGGTATTTGGGGAGTATATTTAAAAACCAGTTCAACGCTTTCCGCGTGATCATGCAGTGAAAGGCTTCCGATCAAGACCGGGAGACAATTTGCTTTAAAGTTTCTTAACATGTTTAAAAATCCTTATAAGTTCGGTTGCGTGGTTATTTAATCTTGAAAAACCTGGTCCTTTGTATCTTGCCTGTCCCTCATTGCGGGAGTCGCAAACAATTTGGTTATGCCGGTAGATT
>JAFCZV010000127.1 GCA_019314155.1 Deltaproteobacteria bacterium | reverse complement strand
AAATTTGTTCTCATCCAATTCTGACGGCTTCGTAAAAAGTATTTTGTGAGCGACATCGAGCAAATTTTCTTCATGGACGCATACACCCCATTTGGACGCTTCTAAAGCGCGCGCCCGGCCCCCTGAAAACTCGCTCCGCCTTGAGGGTTTTCCCAACGGGCAAACAAAATGGAGAAATAATTTTAAGAATTATCTCTCCATTTTGTTTGTGATCAATTAGGGTAGAAATTTTTGGGGAAGCGGCGGGTCATCTGTCAACCCCCTCCCCGGTTGAATCATCACCGTTGATGTTCCATGAGCCAGAATTTTCCCATCTTCATTTACCACCTCGGCCTCTGCGTATCCAAGGGTTTTACCCAGTTTGATCTGTCGGCCCTTTGCAACGAGCTTCCCGGATACTGCCGGTGCAAGGTAATTTAACTTGATATCCACTGTGGTTACCCCGGCATTTTGATCTTCAACGTCATAATAGACCGACCAAAAAGCTGCTGCATCGATTATGGATGCAAAAACCCCGCCGTGCACAAGGCCGAAAGGCTGTAAATGTTTTTGGTTAATATCAATTTCCAGACGAGAATATCCGATGCCCACGTCAAGAATTTTCATGGAAAGCAATGAAAAGTAGGGCGAATTGTTCACGAGAAGGTTCACTCTTTCAATATACTCTGAGTTAAGTCTTTTCATAACACCTCATTTCTATTTTATAATCGAAGACCGTCTTTTACTAAGGAGTTCATTAATTATTCGACATTGAGCAAACTCCCCTCAGTGGCTTTTAACCCCATTGGTATCATTCCCACAATAAAAAGCGGCCGATTCTGAGCCGGAAAAATTATGCAAGATTTAAGATGCCGTTTCATAGTCAACGGCAATGTCTCCCTGATAGAGGGTTACGCCATGGGGAATTTTGGCCGCTGAAAAATTAAACGGTTTGGTAAACGAGGGATCATCGTAGATTTGCCGCAGGAAATCGTCGCGAAAATTTGGATGGGCAATATTGGCGATAGCCAAGGCTTTGTTGCCCAGCGTCAATCCGCGCAGATCGGCAATTCCGTATTCTGTCACCAGCACAACACCGTCATAGGCCGAGGCAGTCAGGCTGATTCCTGGTGGATGCATTAAACTGATTTTGGATGCACCTTTGTTTGTCAGACTTTTCATCGCAATAATCGGCGTTCCGATGGAAGAATCGATAATGGCGCGAATAAAATCGGGCTGTCCGCCGACTCCGCTGTAGTACCGCCGGGGATCAATGAAATCGGCCCAGACATTGCCGAAAAGATCAACACCGATGGCGGTATTTACGGATACGAAGGGATTATTGAGACGAATGGTATGGGACGCATTGGTATAAGACGATGGCCGCATCTGCACGCCTGAGCGCATGTGGACATAGTCATATAACTCCCGGGAACCCATAATCAGACTGGTCGTGCTGTAACCCATATTGATCTTCTTTTTTCGATTGGTAACGATTCCTGCTTTTTGCAAAAGCATCAGGCCGTCACCGTAAAGCTCGGTCTGGATCCCCAGATCCTTCGGGTTTGCCTCTTTTATGGTGCCCACTACTGCATCTGGTATTTTTCCGATGCCCACTTGGAGCGTTACCCCGTTCCTGATGAAGTGCTCGGTGATCAATGCACCTATTCGGCGCTCTTCCGGTGACAAGTGCTTGAATGCCGGTGCTGGAAAATCGTACACAGGTTTGATACCTTCTTCGACAAGATAATCGATGGCGTGCGCATCTACAAGGCTCTGGCCTTGGGTAAACGGCATGCTGGAGTCTACCTCGGCAATAACGATCTTGGCGTGATCGATGGCTGTATGTAGCGCTTCCACCGACAGCCCCAAGCTGTATTCACCGGTGCTCGAGTGCCGGCTTACTTTGATAATTACCACATCGGGTTTATATTTCTGCCCTTGTTTGATCAGACCGTCTAAATTCGCAAGGGTGCAGGGGAGATAAAAGGCCCGTCCCTGGTTGGCTGCCTCACGTACAGGCCCGCTGGAAAAAATTGAATACGTCATGATGAGGTCCTGAAGGCCTTCCTCCACATAGGGTACCGGCCCCTGCAACAGTATGTGAACCATTTTTAAGAACGGCAACCTATGTGAGCCGGACTTTACCGCGTCGGTCAGAGCCTTGATCGAGGCAGTGGGCGTAGCTGCATTTGATCCGATATAACAGGTAATCGCATCCCGGCCTTTGAAGCCGGCGGCAATAATGCCGGCAATGTCGTCAAGCTTGATCGTTTTGGAAGAAAAATTCATAAAAGACCTCTTTATCTTTATACGATGACCACATTAAGGACCGCTGCTGGGGGGGACATCCTATACTTCCACTCAATTAGAGTATACGTTCAAGTTGTGGTATTGTTAGGGGCCGAGCCTTTTTTCAGCTTTTTTTCCAGTTCAGCAAAAAGGTCTTTTTGCTTTTTTTTCTGTTCAGCCCGAAACAATTCTGCTTTTTGGGTCATATCTTTTCTTGAACTCTGAAATTTTTTGACGGCGTCCTCGAGACTGTCCGTTTTTTTCTCCTTGGAGATCTCTTCTATTTTTAAATGGTTTTTTAAAAATAGGCGGGTCCCGAAAGCGCCTTCAACGATTTCGATGATCCCTTTATCTTTTAGTTTTTTACAGATAAAGTTGCCTTGCTCCAAAGAACAAAACAGGGTCTGGCAAATCTCATCGATGGAGGGGGGTGTTGAATTCTTGTGGGTGAGAATCCTTATGGCTGCAGCCACGAGATGTGCATCGGAATAAAAGTCAGAGTTTTGCATAACACGCGTAAAGATCCGGGATAAAAGAACCCGGATTTTCTTTTCTCCTAAAAAAGGTTATGATTATAGCGCTTCAAGAGCCTTGTGTGTAAAAAAATTAACTGCAATAAAGATATCGGATGTCCTTTCCTTGACATTGAATTATTAGAAGGGTAACATTTATTTTCAAATTGTCAACCCGGAAAAATGGGTTTGAATAGCTAAATTTTACATTCAACATTTTTTACAGGAGAGAAACATGACAGAAATAATTGATGTCAAAGCAAGGGAAATACTCGATTCAAGAGGCAATCCTACCGTTGAAGCCGACGTCCATGTTTCCTGCGGTGCCGTTGGCCGTGCGGCAGTCCCATCCGGCGCTTCCACAGGAAAACGCGAAGCCTTGGAGCTTCGCGACAAGCGATCAAAGCGGTTTGGCGGCAAAGGCGTTGTCACGGCTGTAAAAAACGTAACCAATAAGATTGCACCGGCCGTTTTTGGAATGGATGCCGCGGATCAAGTGACATTGGACAACGCCATGATCAAACTGGACGGCACATCCAACAAGTCAAAACTGGGCGCTAATGCAATTCTTAGCGTATCCATGGCAGCTGCCAGAGCTGCTGCACAGGCCTATGGATTACCGCTTTACAAATATCTGGGCGGCATCAACGCCAGATGCCTTCCCCTTCCCATGATGAATATTATCAACGGCGGCACCCATGCCGCTAACAATCTGGATATACAGGAATTTATGATCGTGCCCGTGGGCGCCAAATCCATGGCCCAGGCCGTTCAGATAGGAGCAGAAACCTTTCACTGCCTGAAAAAGATACTCAAAGACAAAGGTCTTAGCACCGCCGTGGGTGATGAGGGCGGATTTGCACCCGACTTTAAATCTCATGAAGAAGCCATCCGACTCATCATCGACGCGATTGAATCCGCCGGATACAAGCCGGGAATCGATATCGGGCTTGCTTTGGATTGCGCTGCCAGCGAGTTCTACAAAAAAGGAAAGTATATCCTTCATTCAGAAAATAAAAAACTGACCGCCGAAAAGCTTATCGATTATTATGGGCATCTCATTGATAACTATCCAATCCTTAGTATTGAAGACGGGCTTGCGGAACAGGATTGGAAAGGCTGGGCACTGATGACCGACAGGCTGGAAGGATCCATCCAGATTGTGGGCGATGATATTTTTGTGACCAATCCCAAGATCTTTAAAAAAGGGATTGAAAAAGGCATCGGCAACTCCATCTTGATAAAGCTGAATCAGATCGGAACAGTTACCGAAACCCTCGATACCATTGAGATGGCAAAAAATGCCGGGTACACCACAGTGATATCTCATAGATCGGGTGAAACTGAAGACGATTTTATCTCAGATTTTGTCGTGGGTGTCAACGGCGGACAGATAAAGACCGGTTCCATGTCCCGCAGTGACCGTATCTCCAAATATAACCAGCTCATGAGGATTGAAGAAGAACTCGGGGATGGGGCCACGTTTGCAGATGAAATACTTTAGGTTTCTTCAACATCAACACCTGAGAAAATCGTTGATCATTTTCTTCGGCCTTGCTCTTTTGATATATTGCCATGCCCCGGCACGCGCCTATGTCTTGCCAGGACCTTACATCCTTGAATTAATGACTCAAAATCTCGGCAAAGGCAAACGTCTTTTGGTGACTCAAAAACTGGTGCTGCTCAATGACAACCCGAACAAAAACACGATTGATCTCAGCGAAACTTTAAAGTATATTTTTCCGAATACGTTTCGTTCGGATATTTTATCAGAAAATATTCAACGAATTCACGTTTTATCAAGGGGCAGGGCCTTGACGGTCATTGACGGAAAGACTTCGGATGAAGCCGAAAGCCGCTATGATCACTACAAAGATCTCCTCCTTTTCAGATCCCGGGAGATGCTTCAAGAGAGGTTGACCCATCTGGGTGTGGACACAAAGGTTTCAAGTATAGGGCGCTTTCAAGGCAAACCGGCATATGTTCTGGGTGCCCAATATCCGGATGAAACGGTTCCTCAAGTATGGTTGGACAAAAATACCTTCAGACCGCTTCGCTGGATAATTACGAGCCAAACACAGCAGCGCCTGGAAGTTCGATATTTACAGTGGCACAAGTTGGAAAAGACCTGGTATCCAATGCGTATCGAGTTTATCGCCGATGGGAATTTGGTCCGGGAAATCCATGTGGAAAACATCAAGGTGAACCCGTCTTTTCCAAAAAACCTTTTTGACATCGAGCACCTTAAATCACGCTATCCCCAGGCGGAACCCACGGCATCAGTGGGTCAAGACAAGAAAGAATCGACAAACGAAATTCAAAAAACCATTGAGGATTTCAAGAAAATATACAAACAATAATCTGAATCCCAAATCCGAAACTAAGGCACTGAATGGACCATAAAACAAAATATATATTTGTGACAGGCGGCGTACTTTCATCTCTGGGCAAAGGACTTGCTTCCGCGGCTATCGGAGCACTGCTTGAAAGCCGCGGGCTTACCGTAACCTTGCAAAAACTCGATCCTTACATCAATGTGGATCCTGGAACCATGAACCCTTTCCAGCATGGAGAGGTCTATGTAACGGATGACGGCGCAGAAACCGATCTGGATCTTGGGCACTATGAAAGATTTACCCACGCCAGATTGGGCCGTGACAACAACTTTACCACCGGGAAAATATACCATTCGGTCATCACCAAGGAGCGGCGGGGAGACTATCTGGGCGGTACGGTTCAGGTGATTCCCCATATTACCGATGAAATTAAAAGAAGTATCAAACTTGTGGCGGGTTCAGTCGATGTCGTCATCGTTGAAATCGGCGGAACTGTCGGAGATATAGAAAGCCTTCCTTTTCTGGAAGCCATCCGGCAATTCAGGACGGATGTCGGCAAGGAAAATGCCATATATATCCATCTTACCCTTGTTCCATATATCGACACAGCAGGAGAAGTTAAGACAAAACCGACCCAGCACAGCGTAAAGGAGCTCCGCAGTATCGGTATTCAGCCGGATATTCTCCTCTGTCGCACCAAAAAATACCTGGCCAAAGAAATCAAAGCAAAAATAGCCCTATTTTGCAATGTCACTGTAGATGAGGTGATTACCGCCAAAGACGTGGAATGTATTTATGAAGTTCCACTGGTGTTCCTCAAGGAACGCCTGGACGAAAAAATTGTGGAAAAGCTAAACATCTGGACACGAGCGCCCCAGCTCGATAACTGGGAGGAAATTGTCAGGCGGCTCAAAGAGCCTAAATCTTCAGTGACCATTGCAATTGTAGGCAAATATGTCGACTTGACTGAATCCTACAAAAGCTTGAATGAAGCGCTCCGTCACGGCGGGATCCCCAATGATTGTCGGGTAAACCTCAAGTTTGTCGATTCAGAAAAGATCGAGAAAAACAATTGCAAACAGATGCTCGAGGACGCCGACGGCATACTGGTCCCCGGCGGCTTTGGGTCCCGCGGTACTGAAGGTAAGATTTGCGCCGCAAAATATGCCAGGGAAGAAAAGATTCCCTATTTTGGTATTTGCCTCGGAATGCAGATTGCCGTCATCGAATTCGCACGCAACGTCGCGGGTATGAACGGCGCCCATAGCCAGGAGTTTGATAAAAACACACCGTATCCGGTGATATATCTGATGACGGAATGGTATGACGATAAAACCGGGACCGTTCAGAGACGAGATATCACTTCAGACAAGGGGGGAACTATGCGCCTGGGTGCTTACCCCTGCAACATTAAAGAAGGTACGTTCGCCTATAATGCATACGGCGTTTTAAACATTTCAGAACGTCACCGCCACAGATATGAGTTCAACAATGCGTATATGGAGAGACTCGAGGCCGGCGGGCTGGTTGTCAGCGGAACGTCACCGGATGGCGAGCTGGTTGAAATGGTTGAGCTCAAAGACCATCCCTGGTTTCTAGGATGTCAGTTCCATCCGGAGTTCAAATCACGGCCCATGGACCCCCATCCCCTGTTCAGCGGGTTTATCCGGGCATCGCTGGCATATTCAAACATCCGCTCTTGATTGGATCGTTATGGGGCATGAAGTCTTGGCCCGGTCTGGTCCACCCGTCAGATCGACAAATCCCGATTCATGCTCCCCTGGCGATACCCTTCCAGATCCACAGCCACATGCAAGAAACCGATTTTCCTCAATTTTTCTACAATGGCGGATCGCATTTCCTGGTCGAGGAATCTTTGGACATCTCCGGTATCGACTTCTATCCGAGCGACGTTCCCATGCTTTCGAACGCGACAGCCCGTAAAACCGTAGCCCCATAAAACCTGTTCACCCTGTTCCACCATTTTAAGGTCTTTTAGGGTTATGGGGATTCCGTATGGAATTCTTGTGGCAAGGCATGCCATTGACGGCTTGTTCCAGGTGTTTAGATTCATCTGTTTTGAAAGCCGGCGAATATCGTTCTTGGTGAGTCCTGCATCCACCAGCGGCGCCGTTATCCCCATCTCGCTAGCGGCGGTAAACCCGGGACGGAAGTCATCAAAATCATCGACGTTCGCCCCATGGGCGACATGATCAATCCCCCTGTCGCCGGCAATTTTTAACAAATCCTCGCAGAGATATTTCTTGCAAAAGTAACATCGATCCTTTGTGTTGGATCTAAATTCGAGCCGGCTCATTTCCCTCGATTGTACGATTATGTGCTCAACGCCCAGTTGTCGAACGAACGCTGTTGCCGATTGTCTTTCCCATTCCGGATGAACCGGCGATCTTGCGGTGACGGCAACCAGATTTTTTTTCAACGCTTCATTTGCCACGGCCAGCAGAAAAGAACTGTCAACGCCACCTGAATACGCGATTACCAAAGAACCATATTCTTTTAAAATCGAAAACAGATGATCTCTTTTTATTGTTAATGGGTTCTTATTCATGATAAAAAATTGTTTACAAAACTTATGTATTCATATATACACATTTTTCTTACTTTAAATTATTATTTACTATACACAATGTCACCCACAAATTCAAAGAGGTTTTTTTATGGGAAAAAACAGCTTGCTTAAATCGACCTCCAAAACCAAGAAAAAGGCGGCCGCTAAAGCTAAAGCAGCTCCAAAGGCCAAGGTAGCTCCAAAGGCCAAAGCAAGTCCCAAAGCCAAGGCTCTCCCGAAGGCCAAAAAGGCACCGGCAGCCAAAACAAAAAAAACTGCCCCTAAAACAACCAAGAAGAAGGTTTCCGTGAAAGATCTTATGATGAAAAAGTTCGATGTTTGGAAACCTGAGACCCTCTATACCGTGAGCCCGGATAAAATCGATTCAAAGGATTTTGCGGCACCACCTTTTTTCTCAGGCTCAGAAGAAGAAAACCGTCGGATCAAGAAACTGCTGCTGAAAAAATTTGATCTGGCGGAAATCAAGGCCGCTGCTGAAAAAGCCGCTGCCGAAAAAACCGCTGAACCTGAGGTGTCTGTATCATACGATCCCCCCGATAGTGGCGGCACCATAACCGATGATCCCATGGAAAAAGCCATGAAATATCTGGCGGCCGCTTTCGCTGTTCTTATCGCACTGGTTATCGGGACCAGCATAATAAACAATAATAAATTTTACATTCATGCAACAGACGGTGCGCTTGAAATCTGGCAGGGAAGATTCTCCCCCATGGGCGAGGCATGTTTGATCTCGCTCCCCGGTGTTCAGCCGCCTGAAACAATTAAAGATATTTATTCCAAAGCAGAAGCCTTCCCCCTTGTTTTCAATTACTATGTGGAAAAGGCGGATACCCTTTTGACCGTTCCGGGGTTGCCGGATTTTAAAGGAATTAAAACATATTTAAACAAGGCGCGGGCGTATGCCACAACACCTTCCGCCAACGAAGCTGTCTTTAGCCGCTTAAACAACATCGAGCTGATGATTCTTCTATACAAGGCGGATGTATCAGCCAGCAAACCTACCCTTTCCGATCTTAATCAAGCAAAAGGATATCTTTCCGAAGCGGAAAGACTGGACATCGATGACCTTAAACTCGATTTGATACATCAAAAAATAGATGCAGTGGATCAACAGATTGCGGCCCTGAAGGCAAAAAAGGCGGCGAAAAAATCTCCGGCAAAGCCTTCTAAATAGATTGTTTATCATTCATCACGATTAAACAAAGCGGATAACGGTTGATAAAAAGGTTTAACATGTTTGATTTCGGTACAGCGAAGCGACGGCGTGTTTCTCTATATTGGGTCTCAAATGCGCTTGCCCTGCGCCGGGTTCTTTCTATTTCCGCCCACGCCTTTTCACTTGACTCAAAAACCTGAATCTCTTATGTTTATATTTCAACAATAATTATCCTTTAAAAACATTTAGTTAGCTCAAACAACCCATTCGTGGAATTCATACAATAAACGACTGTTATCATGACCATTAGACGCGTCCTCATTTTCGCACCCATACTTCTCATTATGGTCTTGTTGCAGTCGTATTTCTGGGTGCCGACCTACGAACAGCAAACAAGGGGCAATCCTGCGCGTCTTACTGAATACATTGCCGGATCCATCGGTGATGCCAGCCTCCTCAATCCCATTCTTACAGCGGATTCTGCCAGTAGCAACATCCAGGACCTTGTGTTTGAGGGTCTTATTGACCGGGATGAGCAATTGCGTTTTAGAGGACGACTGGCCAAATCCTGGGAGGTTTTTGAAGAAGCTTTTTTTTATGTCAACCCATCAGCATCCATACCCGGTCTGGGCAAAGCAGACCCTCAAACCATTGCGAGCTTTGTCAGAGACGAGCAAAAAAAAAATCATGCAACAGATCCGGAGCTTAAAGATTCTCTAAAACGCATCACTGAAATTTCCGTGCTCCCGCCCAAAACCTTTTCGGTGACCCGACCGTTCAAAGATCCGAATACAGACACAAAAAAAACCATAGAAATCCGTGTTGCAGCACCTGCTAGAATTAAACTGCTTCTCAACAGCGTCGACCAGGATCTTTTTCAAAATCTGTCACACCTTCTGGGCAAAGATTACTTTGAGTCCTTTCACAACAAAGACTACTTGAGTTCGCCATCTCAGCACGGCAAAGAAAACTTTGCGGCATACGCCGAGGAACTGTTGCCGGCCACTGAACACAATCCGATCCTGCTGTTTCACCTGCGGCCCGGGGTAAAGTTTCATGACGGCCATATGGTCGAAGCCGATGATGTCAAATTTACGTATGAAGCTATCATGAATCCCAAAAACCTTTCGCCTCGCATTTCAGATTACGAGCCGGTCAAAACGGTTCAAGTTGTTGACCCGCTGACCGTTAAAATCGTATACAAGCGGCTCTATTCTCCTGCCATTGGAACCTGGGGCATGGGAATCCTCCCCGAACACCTGCTGAATTCAAAAGCACTTGAAAAAGAAGCCTTGCGTCTGGGAAAAGACCCGAAAACTTTTTCCATGCGCCAGAGCACCTTCAACCGGCGCCCCATCGGATGCGGGCCTTTCAAATTCCGTGAGTGGAAGTCGGACCAGTACATTACCCTGGATCGTTTTGACGACTACTGGAAAGGACCGCCAAATTATCAACGTTATGTCTTTCGGATTATTCCCGATCTTTTCCTAAATTTCAAAGCTTTTCCGGCACCGCTTTCGGCTATACATATATCGGTTACAACATGAGACGAAAACCCTTTGATGATCCCCGTGTACGAAGGGCATTGGGAATGGCCATTGATGTAGACAAGATCATCAAATACGTGCTTTATGGTCAGGGAGAACAAATCACGGGCCCTTTTGTCAAACAGACCGATTATTATAACCACAATATCAATCCGCTTCCCTATGATCCCAAGGGTGCTTTAAAGCTTCTGGCGGCGGCCGGTTGGCAACGGAATAAGGATGGCTGGCT